>CALBKX010000064.1 GCA_937895935.1 uncultured Clostridia bacterium | reverse complement strand
AAAAGTAAATTTTTGTCATTCCCTCTTTGACCGGAGAGGGAAACTTAAGTTGAAAATTAGCAAAAACAAAAAATAAGCATATACATTGATTTAATGTTTGTCTTTGTATAATAACCTTTAAATAAAGCATACTAAAAGCAAAAAGGGGATAATATTATGACTTTTTCCTTAATACTTTTGGGTGTGCTTTTTATATTGGTCGTTTTTAATGTCGGGGAAAGCATATATAAAAAATTAAGAATTAAAAAATCAATACTTTTGATATTGCTTTTACTTTCTATCGGTTTGTTTTTTGTTCCCCCTATTAAAATAGGTAAGTTCAGTTTTACATTTGTAGGTTTCTTTTTGCCTTTAATATTTAGTATTTTAGTATTAATTAAAGTAAGAAATTTAAAAGCTTATTTTAAAATGTTTGTAGCAATGCTAATATCTTTCTCTTTAAACATTGTTTACAATTTAATAACTTTTGATGTTTATGAAAGTTCTATTTTTCAACCATATTTGTTACTTGCAATACTTCTAGGGACATTCCCTTTGTTTTTAACTTCAACTCCAAACAGATTGTATGCCGCAAATTTTATTGGACTTACATTATCTGAAATTGTTTTTTACTTTTCACGTTACTCAATTTACGGCAATTACTATATGATAATTGGGAGCGAAAAATTGTTTGCTGTGCTATTATTTTCTTATACAGTATCTTTTCTTGCTTATTTTTTTGCAAGAAAAGTCTATGCAATGCACGTGAAAAGAAAATTAAAACAAAAAGAGAGCAAACAAGGTTTTTAAATTTTGAAAAAAGTTCAATAAACAATAATTTAATCGTTACTATTTTATCCCCAATACTATAGCATTTTTAATGCTGGCATTAAATTGACTTTACATTTTTAAAAGATTTGTGTTAATATACATAGAATTAGTTAAAAATTTACTTAATGTATATTTTTTAGTTTTAAAAGGAGTCAATATGAAAAAGCCATTAGTTGCAGTTGTAGGAAGACCAAATGTTGGCAAAAGCACTTTTTTTAATAAAATTTGCGGAAAAAGAATTAGTATTGTAGATAATACACCGGGAGTAACACGTGATAGAATTTATGCTGATGCCGAATGGTGTGGGTATAATTTTAGAATGGTAGACACGGGCGGTTTGGACGCAAAATCAAACGATATCTTTCAATCAAACATTAAACAGCAGGCTGACATTGCTATTGACTTGGCGGATGTTATCATATTTATGGTTGATGGAAAAGATGGAATTACTCAAAATGACCATGAAGTTGCAGATTATTTAAGAAAAAGTAAAAAACCAATTGTGTTGGTTGTAAATAAACTTGACAATTTTGAAGTTGAAAACACCTATGAGTTTTATGATTTAGGTCTTGGTGAGCCATTTCCTATATCTTGTGAACAGTCAAAAGGTTTGGGAGAAGTTTTGGATGCGGTTGTTTCTCATTTTAATAGTAGAATGTTGGAAGAGGATGAGGAAAATCGAATTAAAATTGCTATTGTAGGAAGACCAAATGTTGGGAAAAGTAGTATAACAAACAAAATTATTGGAGAAAATCGAGTAGTTGTAAGCGATGTGGCTGGCACAACTCGTGATGCTATAGAAACAGACTTTAATTTTAATGGTCAAAAATACACTTTAATAGACACAGCTGGTCTTAGAAGAAAAAGAGGCATTGAAAATGAAACTATAGAAAGTTATTCGGTTATACGTTCTATGGAAGCAATTAAAAGAGCAGATGTTGTTTTGATTGTGATTGACTCTAGCGAAGAAATTTCAGAACAAGATGTAAGAATTGCCGGTTATGTTCACGAAGAAGGAAAACCTTCTATAGTCGTTATGAACAAATGGGACAAAATAGAAAACAAAGATGGTAACACAATCAACAGATATTTAAATGATTTAAAACAGAAACTTTCTTTTATGGATTATTTTATTCCAGTGTTCACATCAGCTTTAACGGGCAAACGATTAACCGAAGTTATTGATAAGGTTAATATAGCATATAATAATGCAAACAGAAGAATTACAACAGGCAATTTAAACGAGTTGTTATCTAGTGCAATTTTATCAAATGAACCTCCATACAGAAATGGAAGGAAATTAAAAATACAATACATCACTCAGGTGCAAGTTGCTCCACCTACTTTTGTTTTATTCGTTAATGACGCAACACTTATGCATTTTTCATATATAAGATATTTAGAAAATAGGTTCAGAGATGCCGTAGATTTTTCAGGTACTCCAATCAGATTTATAACAAGAAGTAAAGAGGAAAAAGAGTAAAAGTCTTTTCTTTAAAAAAGGATTAAATGTTTATTAATATTTTAAAATTTTCATTATTAATTATAGGCGGATATTTGCTGGGCAATTTTAGTTCTGCAAAATTTTTGTCGCGTTTAAAACACGATGACATTACAAAACACGGAAGTGGCAATCCGGGTACCATGAATATGGCAAGAACATTTGGCTTTAAAATGGGACTTTTGACATTATTTATGGATGCTTTAAAAGGAGCAATTCCTGCATTTATTGGTTTTGCAATTTTTGGCGGGCTTACAAATCCGACAGAACTTTCATATATTGCATTGTTTACAGGCGGATTTGCTTCCATTTTAGGGCATATTTTCCCAGTTTTTTATAAGTTTAAAGGTGGCAAAGGGGTAGCGTGCATTTTTGGAGTTTTTGCTGTTGCCGAACCAATTTGGACTGTTATAATGTTTGTTGTATGTCTTCTTTATTTGCTTGTGTTTAAATATGGGGCAATTGCATCTTTTATTTTAATTACTGTTATGACAATAATTGAAGGGTATAAATTTAGAGGCAACATTGTTATATGTATGCTTTTGTTTGGTATTTTTTTCCTTATTTGGTTTATGCACAGACAAAACTTTTTTAGACTTTTAATTGGTAAGGAAAATAAAGTAAATTTGTTTAAAAAGAAAAAAGATAAAATAAAATTAAACAAGCAAGAGAAAAAAGAAATAAAACAAGAAAATAAAGAAAAAGAAATAGGTTAATCTGTATGGGAAAGACAGAACTTTTATCACCAGCAGGTAATTTTGATAGTTTAAAAATGGCGGTAATGGCAGGTGCCAACGCCGTTTATTTTGGTGCAAAAAATTTTAATGCAAGGGCAAAAGCTGAAAATTTTGGTGCTAACTTAAAGGATGCGGTTGCTTTTGCACATATGTATGGCACAAAAGTATATTTAACTTTAAATACTTTGGTTGAAAACAATGAAATATTTGAATTAGTTGAAACTGTTAATAATGCATTAAAAGCTAACGTAGATGCTTTTATTGTCCAAGATTTTGGAGTTGTTAACATAATAAAAAATTGCTTTCCGCAAGCAGTAATTCACGCAAGTACTCAAATGGCAGTAAATAACTACCTTGGTGCCATAAAAGCACAACAAATGGGAATAAAAAGGGTTGTGTTATCACGTGAAACTTCTTTAGAAGACATAAAACTAATAAAACAAAACACTAATCTTGAAATTGAATATTTTATCCAAGGTGCTTTATGTGTTTGTTTCTCGGGCAACTGCTATATGTCATCTTACTTATTTTCCAAAAGTGGAAATAGGGGAGAATGTTTGCAGCCTTGTAGATTATTTTATAAAGCCATTTTAAAAGGCAAGGAAATCGGAAAAGGATATTTATTATCTGCAAAAGATTTGAATATGTCGAAAAGATTAAAAGACTTAATGACTGCAGGTGTAGATAGTTTTAAAATTGAAGGCAGACTAAGACGCCCAGCCTATGTATTTGAAACCACCAAAACTTATAGAAAAATAATTGATAATAATTTTAGCGTTTGTGAAAATGACCAAATAACTTTAAAAAAAGCATTCAACAGAGGAGATTTTACTGAAGGATATTTAAACGGAAATGCAAACATTATAGATGAAAAGATACAAAACAACAAAGGCTACAAAATCGGGAAGGTAGTTGCATTTAATACTGGTAAAAAATTTAATATAGTAACAATAAAAACTAAAATCATAAATAAAGGTGACGGGCTTAAATTTATCAAAGACGGCATTGAAAAAGCCTCAATTTCAGCAATAGATGTTAAGCAAAAAAACAATTTATTTGAAATTACAACAACATCTATAATTCCAAAAGATAGCGATGTTTATTTAATTTTGGATTCAAAACAAGAGGAAACAGACTTAAAATTTATAAGAAAATTGCCACTTGATATTAAATTAATTGCTATGGCAAACAAACCTTTGCTTTTAAAGGCTAAATTAAATTATGGTTTTAATTCTTCCAATCAAATTTTAAGCATTGAAGTAGAAGGAGATATTTGTTCAAACGCAACAAAAATTCCTTTAGACTACATATCAGCTAAGCAAAGTTTAGAAAAATTAAATAATACAAATTTCTTTTTAAATAATTTTGAATTGGAAACGGATAATGTTTTTGTAACAAAAAAACAATTAAATGAAATAAGAAGAAATTTGCTTGAAAAAATTAATCAATATTTTTTAAAAGAAAATAATGTTATATTTAATGAAAATTATTTAAAAGAAATTAATTTTAAAAATTATTTAAAAAATAATAATATAACAATAGAAATTGGTGAAAATTTAAATTCAAAAGCTGATTTTTTTGTAGTAAAACCAAAAGATTTTACCAAATTTGATTTTAAAAAAATTTCTCATAAAAATGCTTTTTTATATATACCTTCGTTTTTGCCTAATAAGGATTTTTTAATTATAAAAAATATATTGGAAAATAGTCCTAATTTAGGTGTATATGCACAAAATATAGGTGCTTTAAATTTTAATAGAAAAACAATTTTAGGTGCAAAATTAAATATTAAAAACATTTTTAGCATTAAAGAACTTATTAACGAAAATGTGGATTTAATAGAAACATCACCTGAACTTACAGAAGAAAATTTTAATATATTAAACAATGCTTATAATATCCCAATGATAAAGTCTAATTTAAATAATTTTGAACTTATGACTCTTTTACATTGTCCAATAAAAACACTTTACAAAAATACTTGTTCGAATTGCAAATTTTGTGAAAACATCCACTTGCAGATGCAAAATGGAAAAGAATTTGCTTTAAATAGATATAAAATTTTGACTTGTTATTTTACATTACAATCAATATAAAAAAATTATAAAAAGGTGAGGTTGATAAAATATGATGGGTGATTACTCATAAAAGAGAATTTAGTAAAATTAAATATCCAAGTATGGTTAATGGTATATTCTATTTTATTAAGTTAAAAAATTGTTTACAACCACCGCAAAATATGGTATAGTGAGTCTTGTTAGAGTCATATCTGTTGTTATGTTAATGTTGACTTTAATTTATAATTACTAAAAGAGGATAAATTTATGAAATGTATATATTGTGGCTATGAAGATTCAAAAGTTGTTGATTCACGTTCTACTGTTGAAACAAACTCAATTAGACGTAGGAGAGAGTGCTTAAACTGCGGAAAACGCTGGACAACATATGAAAATGTAGAGAGTGTGCCAATTTTAGTAATAAAAAAGAATGGCTCAATTCAACCATTTGATAAAAATAAAATTATTAATGGTATTATAAAAGCGTGTGAAAAACGTCCTGTTACTCTTTCACAAATTGAAGGAATTGCTGACGATATTGAAAAAGAATTGACTGATAGAATGGTTAAGGAAATTAATTCTATATCAATAGGTGATATGGTAATGGAACGATTAAAACCTTTTGATGATGTCGCATACATTAGGTTTGCATCTGTTTATCGACAATTCACCGATTTAGAAAACTTCAAAAATTTTATTAGTGAAATTTAAATAGCAATTTGTGATGCCACCATTTATCACGGTGGTTGGTTAAGCAACTTAAAATTTAGTTTGTTTAAATTTTAACTAACAAACAAGGCAGGGTATTTTGGGAAAACGTAACTTATATAATGTATCTGACTCAAAAAATGTTTTTTTATGGGCGTTATTGTTGCCACAGGTGGTATCACTTGTGATTGCAATGATTTTTTCGTTTATTTATAAAACTCAAGAAGCAATGACATCATCACTTGCTTACTTGTTTGTATCTGTTGTTTTGGCACAAGCCTGTTTTGCTTTTATTTTCTATTATTATAATAAACGCAACAACATTAATTTTAAGCAAGCAACAAAATTAAATTTTAAATGTAATTTTAAAAATGTTGCTGTTTGTGTTTGTATTTCAATTGTTGCTGTGTTTGGTTTTTCAAATTTTATAAATAATATAAGCAATTTATTTGCAAAAATTGGGTTTAATAGTCCAGAGGCAGCTTTGCCTATAAACACATTTTATTGGTTTTTGATAAATGTTGTATTACTTGCATTCATCCCAGCAATTATGGAAGAATTGATTTTTAGAGGTATGATTTTTAATGGTTTAAGAAAAAAAGGTTTTAAAATTGCTGCTATAATATCTGCTGTAATGTTTGCAATAATTCATTTATCCATTAAACAATTTGTTTTCCCAATTATTATGGGGGTTGTGTTTAGTTTTGTTTTGGAAAAAACAGGTTCATTAGTTTATACAATGATTGTGCACTTTTGTAATAATTTTTTTGTGCTATTAATATCATATATTACAAAAGTCACCAATAAAAACTTTATTGAAATTAATTTTACTAATAGTTATTTTCTTACTATTTTTTTGTCGATAATAATTGCAATAATTGCATCTTTGCTCATTTATTTATTAATTAAATTTGTATTGTCTAATAACCAAAAAGAAACAATAGGAATGGATATACAAAATGAAAATGATGCATTTGTAGTAAATGATGTAGTGAATATTCAAAAAGATAAAATAGATTTAACAACATCTCTTATAATCGGAGCTGTTTTGTGGATTGTTTATGTTTTATGTTCTTTATTCGCTTAATGAACAATAAAAAATGTTTTGGAGATATATGAAAAAGAAAAATAGTTTATTTTTTGACACAAGTTTAATTTACTTATTTGTTGTATTGCTCCTTATTGGAGTAAGAGTTTTTTCATACTATGTAAAAACAAATGCTATCACCAGTGTTTTGTTAAATCTAATAGTGCAAATAGGGGTTATGTTTTTCATCCCATTTTTGCTGTACAAATTGTTAAGAAATAAAAAAAGCAAACAAGTATTTCAAGATTTTAACTTTAAAAAAATAAACTTAAAAGCGGTTTTAATAACAATTTTAATTGGCATTATTGTTTATTTACTTAATATTGCTGTTGCTTCATTTTTTAATATTTTCATTACAGCAACAGGTTATGACCCAAGTTTTGGTATGTCGTCTGCTAGCAGTTCATATTCAACCATTCAATTTATATTTGATATATTACTTTCAGCAGTTTTGCCGGGAATTTGTGAAGAGTTTTGCCATAGAGGGTTGCTACTGAATGGTTTTAAACAATTAGATATTAAAAAAACAGTAATTTTGGTAGGTTTTTTATTTGGACTTATTCACCTTAATATCCAACAGGTATTTTATGCCTCTGTAATAGGTATGTTTTTAACATTCTTGGTTTATGTTACTGGCTCAATAATACCTTCAATGATTGTACATTTTATGAATAATTTTATAGGTTTATATTTAACATTTGCTCAATATAACAACTTGCCATTTGGAAATTTTTCCAATAATCTGACTAGGATACTAGTTGGCAGTGACCCAGTGGTTGTTTTTATTGCAATATTATTTGTAATTGGTTTGCTACTTGGTTTACTTGCTTATTTGGTTTTTGTGCTTATGAAAAACACAAGAGTAAAACAATTTGAAGACTTAGCAAAAAAAGCAATTGATAAAAAACAAAGAGAAGAATTATTTAAAGATTTTAATCTAGATGCAAATGTGATTGATGCTGAAAATGGCAAAGAAATTGATGACAATGTTCCTGAAATAATATTTGATAATGAAATCAGACCAAATGGCAAAAGAGGAATAATAGTCGACATAAACTTTACAAACAATTTGCTAGCGGGTGAGTATTTTATAAAAAAACCAACTCTAAAAGAAAAAAGCATTTTATATGCAACGATTTTTATAGGCGTTACTGTAACTTTGTTTACTTTAATTTGGGGGATAATTTAGTTAATCTTTAATAAAATTTGTAAATTTGCAAATGAGGTAACTTTTTTGATAAAAATAAATATAGTTTGTGTAGGGAATTTAAAAGATAAATTTTTTATAGAGGCAAGCGAGGAGTATATAAAAAGACTTTCTCGCTTTTGTGTATGTTCTATTAAAGAACTAAAAGAATTTAATAACTTAAACAATAAAACTCAAATTGTAAAGGCAGAGGGTGAAGAGATAATAAAAAATTTAAAAGGCTATGTTGTTTTACTTGATGTTCAAGGGGAACAGCAATCAAGTGAAAATTTTTCTTTAAACATACAAAATTTATCGCAAAAGTATAGTGAAATTACCTTTGTTATAGGTGGTTCATATGGGGTTAGCGAACAAGTAAAAAACAATTCAAATCAAAAACTAAGTTTTTCAAAAATGACTTTCCCTCACAGACTTTTTAGAGTTATGCTTTTAGAACAAATTTATCGAGCCTTTACAATTTCCAACAATATTAGTTATCATAAATAACATTGAGAGAGGTGTAATGATAGAAGATTTTATGAAACTAGCACTTTCTGAGGCAAAAAAGAGTTTTTCAAAAGACGAAGTGCCAATAGGAGCAGTTATAGAAAAAGATGGGGTTGTAATATCAAAAGCTTACAACACTAGAAATAAATCACAAAATGCAATCAATCACGCTGAGGTTTTAGCAATTTCCAAGGCTTGTAAAAAACTAAAATCGTGGAGACTTGATGATTGTAATATTTATGTTACTTTAGAGCCTTGTCCAATGTGTGCGGGGGCTATTTTAAATGCCAGAATTAAAAATTTATATTTTGGTGCATTTGATAAAACAAGTAAAACAAATCTGTTAAACCAAATAATGCAAGATGACAGATTAAACCATAAAACAAAAACATTTGGCGGAATAATGGAAGATGAATGTGGCAAGATATTAACTGAATTTTTTAAAGAAAAAAGGAAAGGTAATATACATTAAAAATGTTTTTTAAGCATATCTTATGATATGTTTAATTTTTTTAATGAAATTAAAAATAAGTATAAAAACCTAGAAAATAAATTGGCACCATTCCAATGTGTAATGCTGGGTAATTTTTTGTTATATGTTGAAGGATTTAAATCTCTTATAACATACACTGACGCTTTAGTTGTTTTTAAAGTAAAAGAAGGAGTTATAACCGTAAGTGGTGAAAACCTTTTTTTAAAAGAGATGTCTTGTGGCACCATAACAATTGAAGGCAAAATAAAAAGTATGGAGTGCCTATGATAAATGATATAGAATACACAATAAAAAGCCTAAATAAAGAAAAAATAATTAGGCAACTCACAGAAATAAGTGAAATTAAAAATGTTAAATTAATTAATAATCAACTAAAATTTATAGTGCCAAGAAAAAGCAAAAAAAAGGTGGAAAGCATTCTTGCAAAAAAAGAAATAGAAATATTAAACAAAGACCATCAAGGCATTGTTGGGTTTTTAAATAAAACTATTTTAAGACTTGGAGTTATTATTCCAATTGTTATTTTTATGATATTTTTGTTTATTTGCAACCATTTTGTTTTTAAATATGAGATAATTGGAAATGAACTAATTCCTTCGGGCGATGTTTATGAAATATTAGAAAAAAATAATATTAAGGGGTTGTTAAACAAAAACAAGATTGATAAAACAAAAATAGAAAATGAAATTATGGAACTAGATAAAGTTAGTTTTGTAAGTGTAATAGTAAAAGGAAACACTTTGATAATTAACTTAAAAGAAAAAGTTTTCAATTCTGAATATGAAGAGAAGGATGACTTTGTGCCTCTTAAAAGTGGTTTTAACGGTATAATAACAGAAATAAATGTTATTCAAGGCACGCCACTTGTTAAAGTTGGACAAACTGTAAAGGAAGGTCAGGAATTAATAGCTCCTTTTGTGATAGACACTAGTGGTCAAAAATTATCGGTTAAGCCAATGGCGGATATAAAAGCGGACGTTTTTTTAACTACAATAACTCAAGTCCCAAACACTAAACTTGAAATGGTTGACACAGGAAACATTTCTAGTAGCAAAGTAATGTCACTTTTTGGTTTAAATATTTTTGTTAAGCAAGGAGAATGTAATTTTAAAAATTATAGGACAGAAACAAACGTGATAGATATGGCTTCAAACATATTATTGCCTATTAAAATTTCTAAAACAATCTATTATGAACAAAAAGAAGTTTGGCACAATAACTACTTTGAAACAAATAAAGAACAAATATTATCAGACATACAACAAAAAACTAGACAATTGGTTAATAGTTGTGAGATAATTAAAAAGGAATATAAAACAATAACTACAGGTGCAGATATAAATCAAATCACTTATACAGTTGTTGTAAATAAATCAATTTGTTAGGGTGAAAAATGATAATTAATTTTAACGACTTTGAAAAAGAAGAAATAACAAACATTAAAAAAGTATATAAAACAGCAGAAAAACAATTAAATTTGCCTAAAAGTATAGAAGTAAATTTAGTTACTGTTTCTCCTAGTGATGTTAAAGAAATGAACAAAAAATTTAGACAGGTCGATAGGGTTACTGACGTTTTATCTTTTCCAATGCTGGATAGTTTAAATGACTTAGACAACGAATGCGATGCTTTTACTAGGGAAGTGAACATAGGTGACATCTATATTTGTAGAGAAAAAGCAATTAGTCAAGCGGAAGAATATGGACATAGTTTAAAAAGAGAAATTTGTTTTTTAGCATTGCACGGACTTTTGCATCTTTTGGGGTATGACCATATAAAAAAAGAAGATGAAGTTATTATGTTTAATTTGCAAGACAAAATTTTACAGGAAGCAAAAATAAGTAGAAATTAATTCTATTTTTAAGGAGAAAAAATGGGATATAAAAGTGGATATATTAGTTTGGTCGGTAAGGCCAATGCGGGGAAAAGTACTCTCATTAATGCTTTAATTGGTGAAAAGGTTGCAATTGTTTCACCTAAGCCTCAAACAACTAGAAACAACATTTTAGGTATATTAACAAAGCCAAATTATCAATTTGTATTTGTAGATACTCCGGGAATTCATATTTCTAAAAATGCTTTAGATAAATATATGATGAAAAATGTACGCAGTGCAATTGGCGGAAGTGATATTATTGTATACTTAATTGATGGAAGCAAAAAACTTTTAGATGATGAAATAAAATATATTGAGAACTTAACAGAAAAGGAAAATCCAGTAATTGTGGCAATTACAAAAGTGGATGTTTTAAATTATGAAAAAGTATATCCTATTCTTGCAAGTCTTTCGGGGATTAAAGGCATAAAGGAAATTATTCCATTGTCTTCATTAAAAAAACGAAACTTAGATGTTTTGGAAGAATGTATTTTAAAACTTTTGCCAGAAAGTGAAACAAAAAATTTTATCTATCCAGAAGATGAATATACAAATAAATCGGTTAAATTTTTAGTTGCTGAAATCGTGCGAGAAAAAGCACTATATTTATATGATGAAGAAATTCCTCACGGACTCGCTATTGAAGTTGTCAATTTTGAACAAACAGATTCAATCGTAAAAATAGATATTGACATTATTTGCGAACGTGATAGTCATAAATCAATATTGATAGGGAAAAGAGGGTTTAAACTAAAAGAACTTGGTGAACTATCACGAAAAGATATGGAAGAACTTTTACAACAAAAAGTTATGCTAAAATTATTTGTAAAGACCAAAAAAAATTGGCGCAACAGTTTAAATGAATTAAATGATTTTGGGTATAATGAAGACCAGTAAACAGGATGTAAATGATTGCTTTCACTAAAGTAACTTCGCATTTAACCACCAAAAGACGGTTAAACGCTACGTAAAGTCGTTCAAGCAAAGCATTTACATCCTAGAGGAATAAAGCCACTTGGCGAAGAAGTTTCTTCGAAGGGTTATAAATCTTTAATGTTTTTGCTAATCATTATTTTTCCTCCCCTGCCAAGGGGAGGTGGCAGTTGAAAACTGACGGAGAGGTTGAACAAAGCATAATCAGCTACAAAACTAAATCTATAATCTCAAAACTTGGACAGCTTTTCCTCCCCTGCCAAGGGGAGGTGGCAGTCAAGAATTGACTGACGGAGAGGTTTTTTAAATGGTTTAGCGTATTTATTTGGTAAAGATATTTTTCCTCCCCTGCCAAGGGGAGGTGGCAGTCAAGAATTGACTGACGGAGAGGTTTACTCTATGTTAATGTTTGCTTTATTCTAGCATTTTAAATTTTTACTCACCTAAAGAGCAAGCAAAAAAGCGTTCGATAAAATCGACATTTCCTAGATAAAAATAAAATTTTTTAAATTTTTATTAAAATTGTTTTCATTTTTTAAAAAAATTGCATACAATACTTATATAGATATTAAAATACTTTAAAAGGGAGGTTAAATTTATGAAAGAAAAATTTTCAGGAGTAACATCAAGGCTATCTTGGGAATTATTTAAAAGAACAGGCAAAATAAATTATTACCTTCTTTATAAAAATATAGAAAACTCTCCAGACGCCACAAAAGAGGATTTTATTAGTTTAAACAATGACCAAGGCAGAGAGTTATAATTATAATTTAAAATATGCTAGAAACTAAGATAAAAGCCATTGTGATAGGCAATAAAGATTATAAAGAAAAAGATATGTTAGTCACCTTATTTTCCTTGGAAGAAGGAATAATAACGGTGACTTTTAAAGGTGTAAAAAACCCAAATGCAAAACTAAAAGCGGGCAAAGAAATTTTTTCTTTTGGTGATTTTATTTATACAAAAGGAAAAACAAATGTTGTAACTTCAGCGGAAATTATTAATTCCTTTTATGATTTAACCAAAAATATAAAAAATTACTACACCGCTTGCAATATAATAAAAATAATTAAAACTGTATTAATGCAAGGCGAAAAAAGCCCTGCTTTGTTTGTAGACACTTTAAAGTGTTTTGATTTGCTTTGTGACAATTCAATTAGTGATGTTTGTATTTTAAACAAATTTTTAATTAGGGTGTTTGAGGGTTTTGGATATCGCTTTAATTTAAACAAATGCTCAACTTGTGGAAATGATTTTTTAAATCACCGCTTTATGAATTTACGATATGGCGACATAACCTGCTATTCTTGTAGGGTTGGGGAAGTAGAAGAAATAAGTGCGGGGGTTTATTCTGCACTCAGGCTTTTATCTCAAACAGATTATTCTAATTTAAAAACCTTAACCATTTCTTCAAATTTAATGCAAGAAGTTTTAGATATTTTACATAAAAATTTCATTTTTCGTTTCGGTCAAAAACTTGATTTGTAATAAATTTTTATTACTCCTAAAAAATATTTTAGTGAAGGTGATTTCCTAAAATTTAACCAATTTTGTTCACTTTAAATTAATGTTTTAATGAGGATGATTGTTTAAAACAATAATAATTTGTCAATTTTTTTTAAAATATAGTTGACATTATTTGACCTCATTGCTATAATGACATAAGGAATATTAGTATTAGAGTGAAAAAGTATATATATTCTTTATAATTTAATATATTTATGCAGGCATAAAAAAGATGCCAATTTTAATTGGTGCAGTATGCTTGCTATTTTCACGTCTAAATGGTTAACAACTATTTTACTTTAATTCTAAACTTTACAAACAACTAAAGGGAGCACATTTATGCAAGAAAAAATGCCTACATTAAAAAAAGTTATGTATGGAAAAACTGAAAGATATTCTTTTTCTAAACTTGAAAATGTATGCGAACTTCCAGACCTTTTGGAAATTCAAAAAAACGCATATAAAGATTTTTTAGAGCATGGAATATTAGAAATCTTAAAAGAGCAATCTCCAATTACAGATTACAGTGGTAAAGCAAAACTATATTTCACTGGAGTAGATCTTGGAAAAGAACCAAAATATTCAATTCGTGATTGCAAAATAAGGAAAGCAACTTATAGTGTACCACTAAAAGTTAATGCACGTCTTGTTGTAGAAGATAGTGGAGAGGCAATTGATCAAGAAGTTTATCTTTGTGATATACCTCTTATGACAAACCAAGGTTCATTTGTTTTTAATGGAACTGAAAGGGTTATTGTAAGTCAAGTTACACGTTCTCCTAGTGTTTATTACACTCGTGACAAAGACGATAATGCAACTTTAAAAGCACAATTATATCCTCATCATGGTATGTGGGTGGAAATTGAGCAAGGCGCGAATGAAGTTTTAAAGGTTGTATTGGATCGTTCTCACAAAATTACACTTGGTTTATTCTTAAAATGCTTTGGATATACAAATGAAGATATAATGGCTCTTTTTGGTAATCATAGACTTATCAAAAATGTTCTTGAAAAAGAACCTCAAACAACACAAGAAGAAGCGTTAATTGAACTTGCTAGAAAAACTCGTCCTGCAGATGTTCCTTCAGCAGAAAGCACAAGAAATTATATTAACTTATTATTCTTTAGTGATGCTTACTACGATATTAATCGTGTTGGTCGTTACAAAATGAACCAAAAATTATCACTTGGTAATCGTTTGGTTGGTTTAGTTTCTGCAGAAAATATTGCTATTGATGACGAAGTTGTTATTAAAGAAGGCGAAGAGTTCTCATATTCAGTAGCTCGTCAAATTCAAGACGCAGGAATAAATGAAGTTTGGGTTCTAGTTAATGGTGAAAAACATTTAATTAGAGGAAACAATCGTGTAAAACTTTCAAAAGTGTTCCCTTGTGATGAAAAAGAACTTGGCGTACTTGAAGATGTTTATTATCCAGTTCTTGTACAAATACTTAAAGAAAACAAAACCAAAGAAAAACGTATGGAAGCTATACGTGCTCACGCAAAAGATTTGTTAATTACAACTTTAACAATGGATGATATTTTGGCAACCATATCTTACTATTTGGATTTAATGGATGGTATAGGTCAAATTGATAACATTGACCACTTATCAAACAAAAGAGTTGTATCTGTTGGTGAATTGCTAGGTGATGCGTTTACATCAGGTATAAAAAAATTAGGAGCAAACATTAAAGAAACACTTCAAGGAAAAGAATTAACAGATGTTACTCCATCTCAAATAATAAATCCAAGACCAGTTAACAAAAGTTTAAAAGATTTTATTGCTCAATCACAACTTTCACAATTTATGGATCAAATCAATCCACTTTCTGGTTTAACTCAAAAACGTAGGCTTTCAGCAGTAGGTCCTGGCGGTGTTAAAAAGGAGAGAGCAAGTGCTGAACTTCGTGATATTCACTACACACATTATGGTAGAATATGCGCTATTGAAACACCAGAAGGTCAATCAATTGGTCTTATTTCAACATTAGCGGCTTATGCAAAAGTAAATGAATACGGATTTTTGGAAACACCTTACAGAAAAGTTAATAAAGAAACAGGCGTTGTAGAGCAAAAAGCACAATACTATATGGCAGATATTGAAGATACAGCATACATTTGTCAAGCAACTGAACCCCTTGATGAAAATGATAAGTTTATTAACAAACGTATTATTTGTCGTCATGGCAGTGCTATATTAGAAGTTCCAGCACACAAAGTTGACTATATGGATGTTTCTCCTCGTCAATTTATTTCTGCTGCTGCATCATTAATACCATTTATTGAAAACGATGACGCTGCACGTGCTCTTATGGGTTCAAACATGCAACGTCAAGCAGTGCCTATCCTTCGTCCGGAAGCACCTATTGTCGGAACAGGAATGGAACGTCCTATTGCAAAAGACTGTGGAGCTATGATTTCCGCTCCAGAAAATGGAAAAGTTACTTATGTTTCTTCATATCACGTTGATTTCTTAGGTGATAGCGGAAAAGAATATTCTTATCCATTAATTAAATTTGACAAAACAAACGCATACACTTGTCAAAACCAAAAGCCTGCAGTTACTAAAGGTCAAAAAGTTAAAAAAGGTGATGTGTTAATTGATGGCTATTCAACCCAAAATGGTGAATTGGCTCTTGGTAAAAACGTCCTAGTTGGATATATGAACTGGGAAGGTTACAACTACGAAGACGCTATTTTGATTTCAGAACGTATTGTTAAAGATGACGTTTATACTTCAATCAACTTAAAAGACGTTGAAATGCCTTGTAGAACAACAAAACTTGGTGATGAAGAAATTACACGTGACATACCTAACCTTGGTGAAGATGCTCTTAAAAACTTAGACGAAAACGGTATTGTTAGAGTCGGCAGTGAAGTACGTCCGGGAGATATTTTGGTTGGTAAAGTTACACCAAAAGGTGAAACCGAATTAACTCCAGAAGAACGTTTGCTTCGTGCTATCTTTGGTGATAAAGCACGTGAAGTGCGTGATACATCTCTCCGTGTTAAACATGGTTGCGGTGGTACTGTTGTTGATGTTCAAGTTTTATCTAAGAAAAATCACGATGATTTAGACCCTGGCGTAACAATGCTTGTAAAAGTATATATTGCTCAACGTCGTAAATTATCTGTTGGTGATAAAATGTCAGGACGTCACGGAAATAAAGGTGTCGTATCAAGAGTTCTTCCAGAAGCAGATATGCCTTTCTTAGCAGATGGTAGACCACTAGATTTGGTTTTAAACCCATTGGGTATTCCATCTCGTATGAACATTGGACAGGTTCTAGAAGTTCATTTGGGTTTAGTTGCTGAAAGTTTAGGTTGGAAAGTTGCCACTCCAGCATTTGACGGTGCAACCCCTGAAACAGTACAACAGTTGCTTGTTGCAAATGGTTTCCCAAGCGATGGAAAAATCCAATTGTACGATGGTAGAACAGGTGAACCTTTTGACCATAAAGCAACAGTAGGTTATAAATATATGCTAAAACTTGACCACATGGTTGACAGTAAAATGCACGCTCGTTCAACTGGTCCATACAGTGTGGTTACGCAACAACCACTTGGCGGTAAAGCCATGTTTGGTGGACAACGTTTTGGTGAAATGGAAGTTTGGGCATTGGAAGCTTATGGTGCTTCATCATTATTGCAAGAAATGCTTACTGTTAAATCTGACGATATTGTTGGTAGAACAAAAACTTATGAAGCTATTGTTAAAGGCGAACCTATCGCCGAACCAGGTATTCCAGAATCATTTAAAGTATTAATTAAAGAACTTCAAGCTTTGGGATTGGATATAAAAATCTTAACAGAAGACCATCAAGAAGTGTCAATTGCAGAACTTTCTTCTGATGAACTTGACAACACTCCTTCACTTGGAGCGGAAGTTGAACAAGAATTAAAAGATGTATCAATTAACTTTGATGATATTTTACCAGAAAGTGCAAATGATGCTGCTGACACTGGTGTAACACAAGAAGATATTGTTGCAAATGAATTCGACTCAAATAGTTTATTTGATGATTTTGATGACCTTGATGAGTAATGGGAACTTTATTTGGGGGCTAATTTGTCCCCTATAAAACCCTTTAAAAAACTAGAATAGTAGTTTAAATCAAGAAAAAATTATCATTAAACTTTAATAAATAATTAATAGGAGAAAATTATGTTTGAATTAAATAACTTTGATTCAATAAAAATTGGCATAGCATCGCCAGAAAAAATCAGAGAATGGTCTTTTGGTGAGGTTACAAAGCCAGAAACAATAAACTATAGAACACAAAAACCAGAAAAAGATGGTTTGTTTTGTGAAAAAATATTTGGGCCAAAAAAAGACTGGGAATGTCATTGTGGAAAATACAAACGTATCCGTTATAAAGGTGTTGTTTGTGATAAATGTGGTGTTGAAGTAACTCGTGCAAAAGTACGTCGTGAAAGAATGGGTCATATTGAACTTGCTTGCCCTGTAACTCATATTTGGTTCTTTAGATCAGTGCCATCAAGAATAGGTACTCTTTTAGATATTTCACCAAAAGCATTAGAACAAGTTGTTTATTATGTAAATTATATTGTTATTGACCCAAAAAACACAGAATTTACTTATAAACAAATAATTTCAGATAAAGAATATCGTGAAGCACTAGAAAAATATGGTAGTAATGGTTTTGTTGCTAGCATGGGTGCTGAAGCAATCAAAATTTTACTTTCTCAAGTTAATTTACAAGCGGAAAGTGATGAATTAAAGGAAACTTTAAAAACAGCAAAAGGGCAACGTAGAGCAAAAGCTATAAAAAAACTTGCCATTGTTGAAAGCTTCTTAAAAAGTGATAACAAACCAGAGTGGATGGTTATGGATGTTTTACCAGTATTACCTCCAGAACTTCGTCCAATGGTTCAATTAGATGGTGGACGTTTTGCAACTTCCGACCTTAACGATTTGTATCGTCGTGTTATAAACAGAAACAATCGTCTTAAAAAACTTATGGAACTTGGTGCTCCTGATGTCATTATACGTAACGAAAAACGTATGTTACAAGAAGCGGTAGATGCTTTAATTGACAATGGTAAACGTGGTAGAGCAGTACAAGGTGCAAAACAAAAAGATTTAAAATCATTAACAGCAATTTTAACAGGTAAACAAGGTCGTTTCCGTCAAAACTTACTTGGTAAACGTGTTGACTATTCAGGTCGTTCAGTTATTGCTGTTGGGCCAGAACTTAAAATGTTCCAATGCGGTCTTCCAAAGGAAATGGCATTAGAATTATTTAAACCATTCGTTATTAAAAAACTCGTTGAAATGAACGAGTGCAACAACTTTAAAACAGCTAAACGTTTAATTGAAAAAGAAAAAACTGTAGTTTGGGATGTTTTAGCGGAAGTAATCAAGGATCACCCTGTTTTATTAAACCGTGCTCCAACTCTTCACAGATTGTCAATACAAGCATTTGAACCAATTTTAGTTGAAGGTAGAGCAATTAAACTTCACCCATCTGTATGTACAGGCTTTAACGCTGACTTCGATGGTGACCAAATGCCAGTTCACGTACCTCTTTCAATAGACGCACGTACTGAAGCACGTAACTTAATGCTTGCTTCAAACAACATTATTAAATTGTCTGATGGACAACCTATTGTTAACCCTGGACTAGATATTGTCCTTGGTTGCTACTACTTAACCTTAATTAAACCAGGTGCAAAAGGTGAAGGAATGACTTTTGCAAGTGATGAAGAAGCGTTAATAGCATATCAAACTAAAGTAATTGATATTAATGCTGAAATTACTTTAAGAAGAACAAAAGTTATTGATGGTGTAACTTATTCAGCAAGAATGAAAACATCAGCTGGTAGAATAATATTTAACCAAGCAATTCCTCAAAATTTAGGATATGTAGACAGAACAAAACCTGAAAATGTTTGTTTGCTTGAAATAAATTCCCCAGTTATTAAAAAAGACCTTAAAAACTTAGTTGTTAAATGTTTTGACGTTCTTGGAACAACAGAATGTTCTGATATGGTTGATAGAATTAAAAATATGGGCTATAAGCACGCAACATTATCCGGACTTACAATCAATGTTTTTGATATGCAAGAACCACCTAAAAAAGAAGAAATTGTTGCCGAAGCACAAAAGAAAGTTTTAGACAATGAAAAACTTTTAGCGCGTGGACTTATTACTCTTGACGAAAAATTAACAGCAAATATTGCAATTTGGACAGAAACAACAAACAAAGTGCAAGATGCAGTTTTAGAACATCTTGATAATTATAACCCAATTAAAATGTTCGTTTATTCTGGTGCCCGTGGTTCCAATGTGCAGTTAAACTCAATTTGCGGTATGCGTGGAATTATGGCTAACTCATCTGGTCAAAAAGTGGACGTACCAGTTAAGTCTTCTTTCCGTGGAGGTTTAAGTCCTCTTGAATACTTTATTTCTGCACGTGGTGGACGTAAAACATTGACCGATACAGCATTAAAAACAGCCGATTCGGGTTACTTAACTCGTAGACTTGTTGACGTTTCACATGATGTTGTAATATCAACAGAGGATTGCTTTAAAGATTTAGGACAAAAAGTTAAAGGTGCTTTTGTTTCTGACCTTATTCAAGATGGCGCTGTTCTTGAATCTTTAGAGGATAGAATAGTTGGTAGATTCGTTGTTGACGATGTTGTAAATCCAGCAACAGGCGAAATCATTGTTCCGGCCAACACTATGGTGTCAAAACAACAAGCAAAAGACGTAACTGCTGCAGGTATTAAACGCGTACAAATACGTAACTTATTAAATTGCCGTTGCAAACAAGGCGTTTGTGCTAAATGCTATGGTAAAAATATGTCCGGTAAAAATGTTGTAAATATTGGTGAAGCAGTTGGTGTTATTGCCGCTCAAAGTATTGGTGAACCAGGAACTCAGCTTACAATGCGTACATTCCACACCGGTGGTGTTGCCGTTGCTGCCGATATCACAAAAGGTTTGCCACGTGTTGAGGAATTATTTGAAGCACGTAAACCAAAAGGTGAAGCAATTATTTCTGAAATAGCAGGAAAGGTTTCAGTTAAAGAAGAACCTCGTCAATTTGTTATAACAGTTAAATCTGCTGAAGATGAAGCTGTGTATGAAGCAAAAAAACCAGTATTTGTAAAAATTAAAGATGGGCAAGTAGTAGAACCAGGAACACAACTTACCGAAGGTTCAATCAACCCTAATGACTTGCTTAGAATTAAAGGTCTAAAAGGCTTGCAAGATTATCTTTTAAGCGAAGTTATAATGATATATAAAGGTCAAGATGTTACAATCAATGACAAACATATAGAAGTTATTATTCGTCAAATGCTTAAAAAAGTTACCATTGAGTCAAGCGGTGACACAGATCTTCTCCCTGGTGATAAAGTTGATGTATATGACTATGAAGAAGAGAATGATAGAGTACTTGCTGAAGGCGGAGTTCCAGCAACTGCAAAACGTGCTTTGCTTGGTATCACAAAAGCCGCTCTTTCAACTGATAGTTTCTTATCATCTGCATCATTCCAAGAAACATCAAGAGTATTAACAGACGCAGCACTTCGCGGTAAAGTGGATAACTTAAAAGGCTTAAAAGAAAACGTTATTATAGGTAAACTTATCCCAGCAGGAACAGGTTTAAAACAATATAGAGAAATCTATCCAGTTGAACCTAATCCAAGTTCATACATTCTAAATTTGGAAGAAGAGGTGGAATTAGCTGAATAATTAAAAAAACAAAAGAATAATAAATTGTTATTCTTGCGTCAGTAAAAAGAATATAAACTATAGGAAGTAAATTTTGAAACAAGTTCAAAATTAATGCTACTGCATTTGCAAAATTAAAATTTTGCACTTCCTGTTTGAATAAACATCAGTTTTGCT
>CALBKX010000063.1 GCA_937895935.1 uncultured Clostridia bacterium | reverse complement strand
AAGAAAATATGTGATTTTAAATATATATCATCGCCCTTTTAGTGCAATTTGCCAATTCTTGGCAAATATAGCACTTTGACGGGCGTGTTTTTCTTTTATCGACCACACGCACTCTCTCGTTTTACTCGTTCGTGGTCGGTACTCTCGTGCGAAGATGTTCGAAAAAGATAAATATGTCGGTTATATACAAAAAAGTTGACATAAGTTATTAAAAAAAACTATAAACGTCAAAGTTGGCAAAAGACGTTTTACTCCCCTGCCAAGGGGAGGTGTCAAAAATGTGAATTTTTGACGGAGAGGTTTACTTTATGTTTTTGCTCCAGCGGAAAACTACTAATAAAAATATTTTTCTTGATTTTTTCAAAATCAAGTTTAAAACTTTTGTGATAAGCAACACGTTGGGGAATTTTTATAATTTAAACCTCTCCGTCAGTCAATTCTTGACCGCCACCTCCCCTTGGCAGGGGAGGGAAAAATTAAAAAATAACTCAAACCTTCCGCAAGGTAAAAGGAGGGTAAAGTTGACTAAGTTTTGAGATTAATTTAATTTTATAGCCGATTTGTGTTTTATTTAACCTCTCCGTCTTGCATATCTGCAAGCCACCTCCCCTTGGCAGGGGAGGGAAAAATTAAGAAACAACTCACACCTTCCGCAAGGTAAAAGGAGGGTAACTTTCCAAAGTTTGTGATTAAAAATATATGTTTGTGGTCGATTATAATTTTATTTATCCATTTAGTTAAACTTCGTTTGCCAACCTTCCGCAAGGCAAAAGGAGGGGGAAATAAGATTATTCAAAAACATTAAATAATTATAACACTTTGAACTTATTCTCCGCCAAGTGGTTTATACCTTTTATTGAATTTCAATCCAAAATAACGAGAAAATAATTTATTTTATTATATATTTTTTATAAATTGTTAGTTTTTTTAAAAAAAATGCGAAAAATCTTTTTATATACTCCTGCATAAATGCAAAGCAGTAATACTTTAAAGATTTTTCACATTTTAATATTTATAATTATTTTTCTAATTATTTTATTATGTTGAAAAACTTTTGTTTTTAGAAAAACTTTAAACAATAAAATTAATAATTCTTCCTGGAACATAAATTACTTTTTTAATTTGTTCTTCTGAAATTTTTGCAGTTGGCAAACATAGCTTTTGGATTTCTTCGTTTGGAAGAGTTAAATCTATTAAAACTGTTCCTTTCATTTTGCCATTTACTTGTACTGGTAAATTGATTTCCTTTTTAACTGTTTTTGCTTCATCATATTCTGGGAAAGATTCGTCTAAAATGTCTTTTTTAAATACAATTTCATATTCCTCACTTGTGATATGTGGAGCAAGTGGATTTAAAATAATCAAAAATTGGCGGAGTTCTTCTCTTGTGATATATCCATCTTCTTTAATCTTTTTGATAAAAGACATCATTGCTGCAATACAAGTGTTAAGTTTTAAGTTTTCATAATCATTAGATGCTTTTTTAATCAATTGATGAAGTTCAGTTTCGTGCTTACTTGAAACTTCCTCACCTTTTATCATATCCTGCAGTTTCCAAACTTTATCAAGGAAATTGACAATGCCTTCAATTCCTTTATAAGTCCACATACAGTTATCTTCATAACCTGCCAAAAAGTGAACGTGCATTCTAGCAACGTCAGCACCATATTTATCAATTACTTCTAGTGGAGAAACACCATTTTTGGAGCTTTTGCTCATTTTTTTGCCTTCATCATCCAAAATTAAACCACTGCCCATTTTTCTAATAAATGGGTCACGAGTAGGAACTGCACCAATTTCATAAAGGAAATTTTGCCAGAAGAAAGCATACAAAACATGACGGGTGATATGTTCTGTTCCACCAGTGTAAACGTCAACGCTTCCCCAATATTTAAGTTTTTCAAAATCTGCAAGTGCTTTATCATTGTGAGGGTCACAATATCTAAGCCAATACCAAGATGAGCCTGCCCAGTTTGGCATTGTGTCTGTTTCTCTTTTTGCGTCACGTCCACATTTTGGACATTTGCAATTAACAAAACTATCAATTTTTGAAAGAGGAGAGTCGCCATTTGCATTTGGCAAATAGTCATTTGTTTTAGGAAGAGTAAGTGGCAAATCCTTTTCATCAAGACCAACAATGCCACAATTATCGCAGAAAACAACAGGGAATGGCTCGCCCCAGTAACGTTGACGGTTAAATGGCCAATCTTTCATTTTATAGTTAACTTGTTTTTTGCCAAAACCCTTTGAAATAACCATTTCAGTTATTTTTTCTTTTGCCTCTTTTACAGGCATACCAGTAAATTCATCTGAGTTTAAAAGTTTACTATTTTTCTCTAGGTACTCGGCTTTTTCAACTGCCCTATTAGAGCAATCGCCGTCTATTACTTGAATAAAAGGTATGTTAAATTTTTGAGCAAACTCATAATCACGTTGGTCGTGGCAAGGAACAGCCATAACTGCACCTGTTCCAGAGCCAGCAATAACAAAATCTGCCAAATATAACTCAACCTTGTTGCCATTTACAGGGTTAATTGCATAAAGTCCTTCGAGTTTGCAACCCGTTTTATCCTTGACTTGACTAATTCTATCAAATTCACTCTTAAGTGATGTTGCTTTTTGATAATCTTTAACTTGGTCATAATTTTTAATAAAACCTTTAAGTTTTTCAACCAATTTATGTTCAGGCGCTAAAACTGCAAAAGTAATACCATATATTGTTTCAATACAAGTTGTATAAATGTATAAATCGTCAACCTTTTTGTTACTTTCATCAACAATATCAAGTTTTAATTCCACACCTTCAGTTTTTCCAATCCAATAGCGTTGTGCTTCCTTTAGATGTTCTGCCATTTGAATTCTGTCAACATTGCCTAAAAGTTTTTCAGAATATTCACGCATTTTCAAAAACCAAACATCACGATTAACTTGCACAACATCGCTACCACAGCGGTCACATTTACCACCTTGGCTATCCTCATTTGAAAGAACAGTTTGGCATTTAGGGCAAAAGTTAACGTATCCTTTTTCCTTATATGCTTTTCCGTTTTTTAAAAATTGCAAGAAAATCCATTGAGTCCATTTGTAATATTCTGGGTCGCTGGTTGCAAAAGTACGGCTCCAGTCAAATGAAAGACCTATTTTTTTAGATTGCTCTAAAACGTTTTTCATTCCATCAGCAACAAATTTATGAGGTTCAATTCCAGTTTTTATCGCTGCATTTTCCGCTGGCAAACCAAAAGCGTCACCGCCGATAGGGAACAACACGTTGTAGCCTTTTAAACGTTTGTATCTAGCAAGAGCATCGGCAGGTACAGTGCCTTTTAAATGTCCCATATGTAAGTTTCCGCTTATGTTATAAAACTCATAAAGAACATAAAACTTTGGTTTTGTAGGATGAAAATCAACCGCTTTTAAGCGCTCATCCAAAGCCCACTTATCCTGCCATTTTTTTTCAATCTCTTTAAAATTGTACATAAATTATCCTCCAAGTAAAAAAACAAAAAATTTAATCTAAAATAATGATAAATTAAAACAATAAATTTTTTTAAGTTTGAAAAGGATTATAGCACAAACATAATCCAATTTTCAATTGATTGATTAATTTTTTCTTAAAATCCAAAACAAAAAGCAAAATAAATTGATTAATTTGACAGTTTAATATAAAATACTATATATTAAATTTAAGTAACAACATTAAAAGGGAAAAAATGAAAAAGATTAAAAAAATAATTATTTTTATTGCCGTATGTTATGTAATTGGACTTGTATGTTCTTTTGTTTTTAACAAGGATATTGACACTTTGAGCCATTTCTCTTCAATGCCTGCACTTGCTGGGCTAGGAGTTGGAATTTTAGTTGGACTTATAATGCTTTTGGACACAAAAAACTACTCAGGAGCAAATTCAAATTTTGAAGGTGAAACAGAATCAGGTGACAAAGTTTCACAGCACTATAACGCAAGGTTTATAACCGAGGAAGAACTCGCCAAAGACCCAAAATTTATGCCAAACACATTTTCAACACTTCCAAAACTTAAAAAAACAGGAACATTTTTTTCCTCTTTGTACAAAAATGGACAACTTCGTGTTAATATGTATCCAGAAATGCACGCACTTATTGTTGGTACAACAGGTTCAGGTAAAACCACTTTTGCACTTGAGCCAGCAATAAGGTGTTATGCCCACACAGCCGAAAAACCTTGTATGGTTATAACTGACCCAAAAGGCGAACTTTACAACAATCACGCAATTCAGTTAAAAAAGGAAGGCTATAGAATTATCACCTTAGATTTGCGCAACCCTTATGCTTCTTCACGTTGGAACCCAATGGACAATGCTTTTGTACAGTATCAAAGAGCACATAATTTAGAAAAAGAAGTTAAGGTTTTTAAAAATGTTTCGCCTAAAGACACAAACTATAAAGCCATTGCAAATGAATATGAACCAGAGTGGTATGGTTTTAATGGTATTGCTTATCCAAACAAACAACAATTAAAAATTGAACTTCAATCACTTTCACAAACCCTAATCAATGATGCAGAAAATGAACTTAGGGAAGTTGCTGCAGCAGTTTTGCCTATTGAAAACAAAAATGACCCTTCTTGGGAACAAGGCGCACAAGATTTTGTTTATAGTATAATGCTTGCAATGCTTGAGGACTCTCTTGACCCTTCACTTGGAATGACAAGAGAAAAATTTAATTTTTACAATGTAGCAAAAATCTGTACAACAAGAGATTCTAATCCTGACAATATGATGGGAACATTAAAGGACTATATTGAAGGTAGAGATGTGCTTTCAAAAGTAAAACCACTTGCAAGCACTGTTGTAAACAACGCACCAAACACCACACGTTCATTCCTTGGCGTTATGCAACCTAAAATTGCAATTTTCCAAGATATGGGCATTTGCTATGCAACAAGCAAAAGCGATATATCTTTTGACGATTTTGTAAATGAACCTACCGTTTTATTTATAAAAGTTCCTGACGAAAAGGAAAGCCGTCATTGTATTGCAACAATGTGTATTTCTCAAATTTATAAAAAACTTATTGAAATTGCATCAAAAAGCCCGGGAATTAAACTTCAAAGACCTGTGTATTTCCTTCTTGATGAATTTGCAAACCTACCAAAAATTCAAAAATTTGATAGTTTAATTACAGTTTCTCGTTCAAGAAGAATCTTTTTCCAACTTGTTATACAATCGTATAGCCAATTGGATAATAAATACTCAAAAGAAACAGCCGACACAATAAAAGGCAACTGCAATATTCAAATTTTTATTGGAACAGAGGATCAAAAAACTAGAGAAGAGTTTTCAAAAATGTGTGGCGATATCACAATTAAAGTTGAGAACACTTCAGTAAGTCGTTCGGATAAAAAAGACGGCGATGCAAACAGAACAACAAACTCTCAAACTGTAACTCGTCCATTAATTGAACCATATGAACTTGGTCAATTGCCTTACGATGTAAACATAGTTAAAATTTATGGGCAACCTGCCATAAAAACTCATATGACACAATGGTTTAAAGTTCCAGTTTTCTCAAAAGAAAAAATGCAAGATGAGTACACTCCAGCACAATATTTTGATGAAAGCAAAATTAGATATGACATAACCGAACGTAACAGAAAAGTTGTTGGCTCATCAAATCCATTTGATTTTGACTTTTAATAATTGATTAAAAATAAAATTATTTAAAAATAAATATTTAAATTAATTTTTAGTTTTTTAGTATGCTAGTGCATTGCAAATTAAAATTATTCTTTAATTTTGCATAAAACTTAGCATTAGCATTAAAAAACACTGATTTATAAAATACCCTCTTTTTTAAAAAGCAAAAAGAGTAACACAAAAATTTTTAAAGTGTTATTCTTTTTTAATTTTTAGTAATTTTTTTTGTTAAAATTTGCTTTTTAGAATTACTTTTTTATATTTTTTGTTTAATTATTTGTCAAATATATATAATATATTTGAAAAAAAAATATTTTTATGCTACAATTTAGAAAAAAATGTTAATTTTTAAAGGTGAAAAAATGAAAAAAAATTCAATTAAAAATATATTCAAATTAATTCCAGCATTTTTAGCATTAATTTCTGGAGTATTTTTATTTTCTTCTAAAAGCGTGTCAGCTGAAACACTTACATCTCTTCCAGATTATTTCTCTGTTTACACTGCAACTTATGCTGACGGAAACTACACCAAACAAACTGGAACATTTGTAAATGGCAATGCTTTTTTTGTGAAAAATAAAGAAGCGGTTGTTTTAGAATTTGATGAAGATAAACTTAAATTACCAAATTCTAATAATTTAAGAATTAGCCAAGAAATTAGTTATGTGATTAATTACAACGACAACGTGATTTCAACTTCCTTGGACAGGCAAAGCGGTTTTGATATTTCAAATGACAAAATTTTTTCACTTAAAATTAACCCTAGCCTAGCTACTCCTAGTTTTGAATATTATGGTAAATACACAATCACTTTCTCATATCAATATTTAAATGATGCATATGACCCAGAGTACAAAACTTTCACTTGCAATTTTTATGTATTTAACCACTCTGATTATTTTAACTCAAAAACTTTTTCACCAACACAAACTCCTAATAAATCACCATATTATTATAACTACTCATCACAAAACAAACTTTTTAACCTTGAATATGATTACACAAAATTTAATGTAACCGTAACAAAAGTTTATCAACAAATTTCCAACATAACAGAATTGAAAAATGTAAATGGTGAAGTTACAATTACAAATTATGATGAACTATCTGCAGTTTCAAACAAAAGTTGTGTTAAATTTGATTATCTTTATATTACTGAAACAATTGACGGTAAACCTGTCACAACAAAAACAGACAAGGCACGCATCACATTCAATGACCTTGGAACATACTACATAACCTATGAAACAATATTTGGAAATGGCGAAGTGTTTAATAGTTATTATCTTCCAGCAAGTGATATTGAAACACTTTTAAATGACACTGTAAATATTTTTGGTGTCCAATCATTCTACACAGGTCAAAATGGTCTTGAAGAGTTTAAACAAATTAACTTTAGCAATTCAAGCAATGTTTTACAACAAGCAGACGTTACAGGAATTGTTGGCACTTCAAAGGAAAACATAACAACTGACAATATATCAGCAATAAAAGGACAAAAAATTGTTTCAACCAACCAAGCGCCTGTATATTTTACAACCAATGCAAGCATAGATTCTTCCAATTCTTGTTATTGGATTTTTGATAGTGTGGATGCTTTCAACTTCAAAGAAAACGGCACCCTAGTGTCAAACGGAACACAAACCACAAACTACACCAACACACCACTAAGCATGGCGGGTGTTTACCTTGTTAAACTTGCTTACAAATATAGCACAACAAGTGCAACGACAGAAACTTATTACCAATGGTTTTGTTTTGAAATAACAACATCTTCACCTCAAATTGAAATTAAAGAAATTGTAAGCGAACAGGACGCAAACAACAATGGCAAAATTGATGATGATGAGAGAGAGTATAGTCCAATTCCAACCGACTATGTAACATACAACAATGTTTTTGTCACAAAAAAGGAAAGTGGTGTTTTTGATTCTCCTGCCACTTTAAAAGTTTATAAGGCATTAAGTTTTAATTCTTCCGATTTAGAACTTGAAAACTTAAGTGAAACTGTAAATAGTAGCAAAATTTTCGAAGATAGTGCAAAATATAAAGTTGAATTAACTTACGGAAATAAAGGTCAAAAAAAATATATTTCATATTTTACAATTGACAAAACGGGTATTACTGATATAACAATCAACACAACAACAAAAATAACAAACACCACTTACAGAAAAGATGACCAAACTTTAGATTCCTTGTTTACCAATCAAGCAGTGGCAATTTCTTGGAACAACAAAGAGGCTGTTGGTAAAGCACAAACCTATGCCGAGTACAAATATTTCCCTACACAATTCTCATTGACACTTTCAAATTCTCTTTCTTCAGAGGAAATTAGGAGCATATATAATTCTCCATACACAAAAAATGGTATTGTATCAACCGACTTATTTACATACACTGGCGGAACACTTCCTGTGTCCACATATGCAAACACAATTGGCTTAAATAGTTTAAGCGAAGGAAGAGTTTTATCAGATAGCGGTCTTTACATAATTAGAATTTACGACCAAACAGCTAATGTAAAAGAAGTTGTAGGCGAAAATGTAATTTACAAAGTTATTTTCATTGATAAAACAAAAACCAATATAATTTCTGTTGATGACAACATTTGGTCATATACTTCAAACGCTAAAACAACCACCAAGGATTACACTCTGTATTTTGGTGAATACAAACTTGTTAAATTAATTTCTGAAATTAATGGAACTGATAAAGAAGTTGACCCTTGGCTAAAAGATTATGTTTTGAATAATGAAGAAATAAAAAATAATTATTTCACACATTACAAAGGCGATATTTACTTCAAAATCAACAATTTAAAATATGTATGGTATAATCAAAATACAAATGGCTTAAATAGACAAATAAAATACTTTTTGTCTGAAACAAATAATTATGGAATGACTATCAATGCAATTGATAACACAGGCAATCCTAATGAATCACAATATATATTTTATATTGGAAGCACATCAAACTCTAAAATAAATGACAGTTTTGATAGCTTTAATGTTAATTACAATGTTAACCATATGGTTACATTCACAACTGACAATTCAAAAATGACTCTCTCTTACAAAAATCAAGATGGAAATGTTTGGAATTTGCAACAAGTTGCTGTTGAAAAAGTAGAAACAACCAAATACAATTTTTATCAACCTACAGCAAAAAACACATTATCAAATAGCAATGAAGTTTTAGATTTCTCTTATGTGACAGAACCTTCAGCTCTTCTTTCAGTAAATTCAATAAAACTAGATTACTATGCTTTTGAAAAAGGCACAAACGGAACTTACATTTTTAAAAATGACCCAAGTGCTACTTTTGACATATATAACAAAACTGGTATTCAATTAGGAAGTATAGTAGCAGGCGAAGCAAACACATTTACTTGGAAATTGAACGTTGAAACCATACAAGGACAAACAAGGACAAAAGCAGGAAAGTATGTAATTACAAGAGAATATGTTTCTTCTTCTGATGCAAACGACCCTAAAACAAGAGTTCTAACCTTTATCGTTGACCGCAACGGCATAATTAGTGAACCTGAAGTGAACCAATCTGGTAATTCAGTTTATTACACAGGCGGAAGCATAAAACTCCAAGTTTTAAATAATTATCAAAGCATAAATAGCACAACTCTTTTCTTCAATGATATATACTATGCAAATCAAATGTCACAAAATTCTGGAACACATACTCCAGTTTTAGTAACAAACTTACTTCCAGTAACAATTTATGTCCCAGCATTTAAATATGGATATGATAATGTTTCAAGTAAAAATATTTATAGTTTTATAGAAGAACCATCAATTATCGAGTATGGCAGTGACACAAAAAATAAACACAAATTTGATGGATATAAATTAACAGCAACAGTTAAATATAGAAAAAGCAATAATTTAAGCACAAAAGTAGACAAAACAACAATTTTAAATACCACTTCAAGTAATAATTATTTAACTTCTCTTGGCGAGGGCAAAGGATTAGATACCTTTAAAGATGAAGGGTATTATAGAGTGATAATTGAGTCGAATGCGGGTGACACATTTACATTTGATTTCCAAATTAAATACGAAAGTCCAGACTATTCACTTTTAGATGAAAATAATAATCCTTTAGCAGAAAAAAGTGGTACTTATTACACTAATAAATCAAAAATTAGAATTGCTTGGGAAGATTCAGAAAGTTCATATTTAGCAAACATAAACCAAGATGAAATAAAATATACAATTGAAGGTTATTCAGGCGAAGAAAAAATTGACTCTAATTTAGTTCAAGGAAGCGGAAATAGTCATTATGTGGATTTAGATTTGACAAATTATGGTGATTTAAATGGCAAAAAAATAAACATCACATTGCAATTTAAAGGCAATGAAAGTGACTACGACAAATCATATTTCTCAAAAACCACCACAGTGGTAATTGATACAGACGCTCCAATCACAAACTTAAAAGAATTAATCAAACAAACTGGTCTATCTTTTGGCGACCTAAGAGAATATGCAAGTGGAAACAAATATAACATTTCTAAAAACACTGGACTTTTTGCAAATTATTCTTTTGTAATAGATAAAGATAATTTTAAAAATTTCTTAAAAACTCCTGAAGAAACTGGTTATGATTTCTATAAAGTATATTACACAATTTTCGAAAAAGATGGTTTAAACACAAAATATGTTTTAGGCAATAGTCAAGAAAGTGATATTACTTTAGAAAATTACAGTGACATTCTTACAAATGTTCTTAATTTTATCAATAATGGTAGCAATTTTGACAAACTTTTTAGTGACAACACAGGAAAATATATTGAAATTGTTGAAGAAGATTATGCAGGAAACAGAACCGTGTACACAGTTTTTGTTACTGATTTAAAAGGCGTTGAGAGTGCAATTAAATATAAAGCATTAACCTCGTCTTCAAAAGATAATGAAATTGAAATAAAATACAGTGATTTGCAAAAAAATCAAGGTACAAATTTTGAAACAAGCATAGATATTCGCTCTAAACATTCATTAAATTTAGAAGAAGTAAATTTATTGAATGCAAAGGCATATTTAAATGATAAGTATTATCAATTGATTAGTGTGAATGGTGAAATGTTTGTTAAAACTCCTTTCTCAGACGAATATTTCTATAAAGTTAGCGAATTTACAAGCACTGAAAACAGTCCTCGTTACACTTTAAAAGACCTAACAAGTTTAAAATCAAATTCTTTCGCACAAAATATAATCATTTACTCAGTACCTATCTTTGGCAAAATAACTTTAAATGCCTACGTTTTAAATAAAACATTAGAATACAGCACTCTTTCAAGTTTTGAAAATGACGAAAGCAAGGAAGGTATTACTGTTAAATTGCCAGGCGAATCATCTGACACAAATATAATTTATTGTGAAGAATTAACCATAAAATGTGTTATTGGCGGAAACACTAGTACAATAGTTGTAAATAATGAAACAAAACATTACTTTAAAGAAGAACAGGAAATATTTAAATCAGATAGTTTTGAAATATCGTATGTAAGCGGTTTAAATAATAGCAAATATTTCAAACTTGAAATTACTAGAAATATCAACAAAAATGACTATTTTGTTTACACTCTTATAGACAATTTTGGTGATGTATCAAAAATTTATCATATTTTTGGACAAATTGATATAAAAGAACCTATCACTTCAGAAGAAAACATAGTATCTTCATATGACGAGCAAGGAACATATATACATTATTCTAGTTCCGACATAACTTACAAGTATGACTCAACAATTTATTCAGGTGATACAACAGTTACTGTAACAAATCAAGGCACAACATATTCCTACATAATCACAAAAAATGGCTCGACAATTACAGTTAAGGAAAATAATAGCACAGTTGAAAATTATACCATATTCTTTGAGTGTGAACTAATAAACGGTTCAATTATGGCTTTAAAACTAAAAGCGTCAAAAATTGACTTTGCAAGTGGTGCACTTGGCAGTAATCTCAAATTTACTGTGAAACTTACCTTAAATGACGATTTTAAAACAGACGGTGAAAATGAAAACATAGAAAAAACATTTGTAACGTACAACAAAGTTCCAAAAATAACACTTCTTGGTGCAAACGATGATGATGTAACTTACATTTTAGGAAACAAAGGCATCTATACAAATAAAATAAAAGTAAATATAGAAAACACTGTGCTTGATTTCCCTTACGAAGTTTATATAATTACTCCAAGCAACTTAAGTATCCTTTTAACAGAGGAATACACAGCAGAGGAAAATGGTACATACTATCTTGTTATAAACTATTTAGGCGACATTAGTGGCGTATCAAAAAAACTCGCATTTACAATTAAAAATAGTTCTGATTTTAAATTCTCGGTAATGAAAATTAATTCAGATGGTTCTTATTCTGAAATTGAAAGAACAGGTAATCCTTACAGTTATGATAAACAAAATGGAACAATAATTGAGCAAAATCATTACATCACAAATGCAAATTACACTATTCTATTAAATGAGAGTTTAAATCTTGTGTGTGATAGGGTTGAAACAGTTGACGAATACACTTCAATTTATGTAATCCACACTGACTATAACATTCAAACAGCAACAGAGTATTATTCTTGCAGAATAGCAGTAACAAAAATACCTGAAACAAACAGTATTTTTAACGAAAAAGGTTTCATTAAATATGAAACCGATGGTAGTTCTGTTGACCTTGTAAAACTTTCTTCCGATGTGTCATCTGTATTTACAAAAACAGGTTTTGAGCAAGGTAAAAAACTCGCTTGGAGCAAGTATTACTTAATTCCAGAAAACAAAATCAACGTAACTGTTTACTATAATGAAATTGATAAAGCATTGTTTACTCCTGAAATTGTTGAAAATGATAATTTATATACAACAACTTTAAAATCTTCAGGAATTTACTTCTTTAAATTTTCAGACCTTGCTGGCAACGTTCATTTCTTTGGAACATATAAAGAACAAGAGTATTTCTCAATGCAATATTTAAGCAGTGTAATTTTTGAAGTAAATGAGGAATCTCCAATCAATTATGCAATTTATGATAGGGAAGTTGCAGTATCTGTCCCTTTGCATACTCTTAATCTCTATGATAGCAATGCAAGACCAGTTATCAATGTTGAATTTAACGGAAAACCTTTAGATGTTAAAACAACAAATAGTTATTCTTGGACTTTCACAAAAGAAGGCTTATACAAAATCTGGTTCACAGCAAAAATAGGTGGCGAAACAATTTATGAAGCCCCAACTTACTTTACAATTTTAAGTTCAGAGGAAAGCAGACTTTCATTTAGTTTCATTTCATACGAAAATTGCTATATTGAAGACATTTTGCGTAACGGAACATCCATTTATAGCAAACTTGCAAATGCAAACTTAGGTAATCTTTATAATAATAAATATTTAAAAGATGTCATCATACACATAAACGACATAAAAACTGGTGCGGGTGTTTATACCTTCGTTGTTAACGCAAACAATGAATTTGGACAAAAATATACGTTTACAATATGGATAAATAATCCTAACGTTCCAATTATAATTTCTCACGAAAGCGGAACAACAACAGATAAAAATATTACAATAACTTTCACAAGTTCAAATGTTTTAAACGAAGTCGGCGATTGTATACTAAAAATTACTGGACAAGAAGATATCTATATAACTAAAGAACTTTTAGAAAGCGGAACATTAAGCGAATTAAATGAAATAGTATTAAGCCAATCAAGAGAGTATTACATTGAAGTAACAACCCTAAGTGGACAACTATTGTTTAGTTCATACATTAATAAAGTTGAACCACTCAATACTGTTTCAATTATCTTAATTACAACCGCTTGCGTTGTCGCAGTCGCAGGTGTCGTACTCTTCTTGCTTTTACGTAAAAAGATGAGAATTAAATAACTATCGGAAGTATAATTTTGCCAACACAAAATTTTTGAGTTGCCTATTTAAGCAACTCGTTCGCTAGCACTCATACTTTTTGATAGTTTGTATAAACATCAGTCGTTCTTATAGTGCAAGCACAAGTAAATATAATTGAAAATTTCAAAAAAAATCGATTGTTTTGCACTTGCAATAATGTAAGTGATTAAAATGTAGACAAATTCAGTCAGAACTGAATTTGTCTACATTTTTAATGTCCACCCGCAACACTTTAAAGCACAATTAAACAAATAGTAGAAAAAAATCCTGTTAGTATTTCACATTTTTTCTAATTTTTAAATCTTATATTATTTTAAAGCCCAATTTAAAATTATAAAAATTAAAGCATACATTTACACAAAAAAACCTCTCCGTCAGTCAATTCTTGACTGCCACCTCCCCTTGGCAGGGGAGGGCAAATTAATGATTATCAAACCTTAATTATTCTTTTAACTCTTCAAAGCAACCTCTTCGCCACTAAAATGCCTTGTTTTAATCATAGCCCCCACGAAGAAACCTCTTCGCCAAGTGGCTTTGTTATTTTCACTTTTTCTTTAAAAAACCTATCAAAAATCTCTTCCATTTTTTATCTTAAGCTGAAAGGTATATAAAATATAAAAAACCATACATCGTTTGGTATGGTTAAATTGGTGTGACTATGCAGATTTGAACTGCAGACCTATCGCTTAGGAGCCAACTCGAACGTTCGAATTAGGTTGGTTACAGCAAAAAATAGCAATTATTGTGAAAATTGTAGTCAAAATTTTGTATTATTTTCACTAATTTGCCTAACTTTTGCCTTCTAAACACAAAACCTTTGAAATCTACGGTGCACAAATGGTGCACTTTTTCAAGATTTTATGGTTTGGGTGCATTTTCAACATTTTATCAACTATTAAAATTTCTTTATAATCAAATTGCTAATATATTAGCATTTTATTGACAATAATAAATAAAAGTGCTAAAATATGAGCAGTATGAAAAATAAATATG
>CALBKX010000062.1 GCA_937895935.1 uncultured Clostridia bacterium | reverse complement strand
GTAAATGATTGCTTTCACTTTGAGCTTCGCATTTAACCACCAAGAGACGGTTAAATGCTACGTAAAATCGTTCAAGCAAAGCATTTACATCTAGTTGTAATAAGGATAAATTTTAAAATAAAATGTAATAAAGCCACTTGGCGAAGAGTATGCTTCGAAGAGTAATAATTACTATAATGTTATTGATTAATCATTATTTTTACTCTCCTGCAAAGGAGAGGTGGCTTGCAGTAATGCAAGACGGAGAGGTTGACCAAATTAAAATCAACCACAAACAAATATTCACAATCACAAACTGTAAAAGTTTTTCCTCCCGCAAGGCAAAAGGAGTAAAACAACTTTAACTAATTTTTACACCTATGGAAACTTTTGACATCTATAACAAACATAAGTAATTTTAATTAACTAAAACCTCTCCGTCTTGCAAAAAGCAAGTTTTTGCAATCCACCTCCCGCAAGGCAAAAGGAGGGAAAGTAGGGGAACCTCTCCGTCTTGCAAAAAGCAAGTTTTTGCAATCCACCTCCCGCAAGGCAAAAGGAGGGAAAGTAGGGGAACCTCTCCGTCAAAAATTTACATTTTTGCCACCTCCCCTTGGCAGGGGAGGGAAACTAAGGATAAGTTGAAAATTTGTAAATACAAAAAATAATTTTACAACTCTCATTATTTTTACTGAAGGATTTGCAAAATAATATTTGGTAGTATATAATTAAACCAATGTTTGCAGAAGTGATTGTAGATATATCCGCAAGTGCGGTTGATAAAATATATGATTATGATATTACAGGCTTTGATGTTGGTGAGGGGTGCAGAGTTTTGGTGCCTTTTGGAAAATTCAGCATTGAAGGTTTTATTATTCGAGTTAAAGAAACAACAGATTATGACAAGTCAAAAGTAAAAAAAATATTAAAACCAGTTGATGATTTTCCAGTTATAACTAAGGAAATGATTGAACTATTGCACAAGATGTGCAAGTTTTATCATTTAAGATATATTGATGTTTTAAGGCTTTTTATTCCTAGTGAAATGCGAACTGGTAAGGTGAAAAGTTTAAGCAAAGCCGTATTGGAATTTGTTGGAAATAAAGAAGAAATCTTTGTAAAAATTAGAAAAAATGCTAAAAATCAGTTGAATTTACTTAATTTTTTAGAAAAAAATAAAAAATACTATAAAACAGATTTGAATAATGCTTATAGTTTAGTTGCAGTTAATAAGTTTATTGAAAGTGGCTATTTAATAGAAAAAAAAGAAGACTATTTTAGAAGTCCAGATTTTTTGTCGGTTGAAAATAAAAAGGTTAAACACTCTAAGTTGCAACAAAAAGCAATTGATGAAATTTTATCCAAAAGGGATAAAACGCATCTTTTGTTTGGGGTAACTGGCTCTGGTAAAACAGAAGTTTATATGAGCGTCATTGAAAATATAATTAAAGAAGGCAAAACTGCAATTATGCTTGTTCCAGAAATATCTTTAACACCGCAAGTTTTGTCAAACTTTAAGGCTAGATTTAAAGACTTGGTTGCAATTTTACATAGCGGTCTTTCAAGTGGTGAAAGATTTGACGAATGGAAACGAATTAGGTTAAATCAAGCTAAAATAGTTGTAGGTGCAAGATCTGCCATTTTTGCTCCTGTACAAAACTTGGGAGTTATTATTATTGATGAGGAACACGAACAAAGTTACAATAGTGAATCTAATCCAAGATATTTTACCAAAGACGTAGCTGAATTTAGGAAAAATTATAATAAATGTCCATTGGTTTTGGGAAGTGCTACTCCTAGTTTAGATAGTTTTTTAAAGGCAGATAGGGGCATTTATAACTTAATTGAAATGCCAGTTAGAATTAACGGAAAAGATATGCCTAAAATACAAATCGTTGATATGTTATCAGAAATTCGTGCTGGGAATACTGGTATTTTTTCAAGAACGCTTTTATATGAATTAGATAATTGCATAAAAAATAAAAAACAAGCAATGTTGTTCATTAACAGACGTGGCTTTTCTTCTTTTATGCGTTGTATGGATTGTGGATATGTCGCTAAATGCACCGATTGTGATGTGAGTTTAGTTTATCATAAAGAAGATAATATGTTAAAATGCCACTACTGCGGTAAAAGATATAAAGTTTTAACAAAATGTCCTTCGTGCGGGTCGGAAAGAATAAAACAAGGGGCAGTGGGCACTCAAAAAATTGTTGAAACTCTTAAAACATATTTTCCAGATGTTAAAGTTTTAAGAATGGACAATGACACTACTTCCGCAAAAAATTCTTATCAAAAAATCTTAAAAGAGTTTGGAGAAACAAAACCAGCCATTTTGGTTGGCACTCAAATGATTGCAAAAGGACACGATTTTAAGGATGTTACAGTCGTTGGCATTGTGGATGCAGACCAAAGTTTGTATCAAAGCGATTACAAATCAACAGAAAGAACATTTGAATTAATTACTCAAATGGCAGGCAGAGCAGGCAGAAGTGATGATGAAGGAAAGGTGATTTTGCAAACTTATGCTCCTAGACATTATTGTTATAAATTCATTGCAAATTACAACTATAAAGGTTTTTATAACAAAGAGATAAATTTACGAGAAACAGCTCTTTTCCCTCCTTTTACAACAATTATTAGACTTCTTTTTACCAGCGAAAACAATGATTTGGTACTTGAAGTTGTTAAAAAATGTTATAATAAAATATTTGATTTAGCAAATCTTTATAAAGATGATTTTGTTTATTATGATGCAATGAAATCTCCTATAACAAGAATTAAAAATAAATATAGATATCAGATTTTAATTAGATTAAAAAAAGACAGAGAATTTGAAATAATTAACAAAATATATTCTGTTTGTGATGAGTGCTATAACCATAAGGTTAGTTTTTTTGTTGAAATAAATCCATCGAGTATGACATAAAACAGATGTAAATGTTTGCTTATGCTTTGCACTTCGCATTTTGCCCACCTAAAGTACGGACTACCGCTACTCGGGTATCGTTCAAGCAAAACATTTACATCTAGAGGGAA
>CALBKX010000061.1 GCA_937895935.1 uncultured Clostridia bacterium | reverse complement strand
TTCATTTTTAACTCCTTTAATCGTTTATTGTTTCAAAATCGTTTACATTAACTTGTGTATTGCTGGCGCCATATTGAAAATACAAATCTTGCTCTCTATCTCTTTTCAAGTCGTATTCAATTACAGATATTTTTCCAGCTTTTGTAATTGCAACAGTGATAGTCATTTTGTCTGTGTTTACATCTAAAATGTTAAATGTAACATCATACTCACCATCAAATAGAGAAAACTCTTTTAAGTAGTAGTTTTTGATTTCGTTTTCTTCTGTTTTCATACTATAAAACCTCCTATTTAGATTTGCCTTTCGGCAGACCAAACGAAAGCAGAGTTTGTTTAATCTTGTTGTTTAGTAGCAAAGCAGATGTCAATGAAAAAGAAAAAAATATTGTCTTTGAAGTTATTGATAAAATAAAAAAGACCGGGTTTTTAAACCTAGTCTTGTAAGATAAAAATATTTATGTTTAATTGCTTAAGCAATAATTTTTTCCATTTACATCTACAACCAAATTCTGCTACGATAGGGCGGACGAACGGAAAAGATAAATAGGAGTAAATCTTTGAAAATTGCTTTGTAAAATAAAAAAATACCCAACCAAACAAAGTGTTCAGTTGGGTACATACTGGCGGAGAAAGAGGGATTTGAACCCTCGCGCCCTGTTACAGACCTACTCCCTTAGCAGGGGAGCCCCTTCGACCTCTTGGGTATTTCTCCACAATACCTATTAAAGATAACATAAACTTTAATCTAAGTCAATTATTTTTTTAACCTTTACATTTTTTATAAACATATATGGATATTCTCTATCGAAAGTAATTTGGAAATTATTTTTTTAACACTCTGAAAACATATATAAATGTTTTATTGAAGACTTTTTCAAAATATTACAAATTTTGTTTTGCAATTTTGGACATTAAAAAACATTTTTTTCATAAATAGGGGTTGACAAAGCAAGAAAGAGTGTCTATACTAATAATTGTTACTAAATATCGCGGGGTAGAGCAGCTCGGAAGCTCGTCGGGCTCATAACCCGAAGGTCATAGGTTCAAATCCTATCCCCGCAACCATTAACACAAAATATTGAATTGTTTTTTACATTATTGTTTCAATATTTTATGTCGGTCACCTTTTATGGGTGACCTTTTTTATTAAATCAAAACTATTTGATGGTAGTATCTAAATTTGGTCAGCATTCAAAAAAAGACACTCAAAATCATGACGCAGTATATAGCGTTTTATACAATGCATATATAATTTAAAAATTAAAAGGAAATAAGCTAATAAAAAAATAGAAGACTAGGTCACCAAATTTTGGTGGCCTTTAAAAGTATTTGCCCACATAACATTTTAAAAATATTCCTTAGGTGCTAATTTTATAAGTTGTTTTTTTTAAAACTATCAATTTAAAGATTGAATATCAATCTTGTTTGCAAATGAGTCTAATGTGTCAATTTTTCACAATTTCCGATAATGCAACAGAATAAAAATAAGCAATCTATAAAAAATACCTTACGCACTAAAGGAGGTATTGTTAAGAATATTTAGTAAATTTGTTTATTATTCAAATTGCATTATGTAGTAATTAAATAACCACGCTAAAACTTGCTTTGTAGGTGGAATAGTTTTCCTGTCTTCAAAAAATGGAACATATTTCAAAAGCCCAGTTTTGAAAGCTTTTACAATTGACCATCTAATAACTCTATTAAAAGACTTGATTTTTACGTTGTGTTTATCTGCTAAAAGTGTCATTGTTGGAATAGATTCGCATCTTAATATACTTGTATTGTTTACAACTTCAGTTAACAGTTCGAAAATATACATACTACCAACCAATGAGAAATCAAATCCAAAATATACCATAACACAACGAATGTCTTTTGTGTTTTTTGGAAATAAATTCCTATATGAAATGTTTGACTCCATATTCTGTACCCCCTTTTTTTTGAATTATATACATAATATACATATTATTCGACAATGTCAAACATATTTTTACAAAAGTCAAAAAAATATTTTTACAAAAATGTATGGTGTGCAAAATATAATTGTTAGTGGCATAAGAACAACATCAAAAAAGTACTCTAAGCTTGGTTATATATGATTATTCTTTTACAACTTCAGATATTTTTCATTATAAAGTGTAAGTTTTAAAAGCGTACATTTTGTAAATCTAAATTTTTAGGTGCAATATTTTACAAAAAGATGTATAATGCTATTACAACAATTACGTGGACAATTAAAAGAAGAATATACCCATTTCACATTTTATCTATTTTGCAATTGTAACTATGGCTGAATAGAAAAAGCAATATGGAAACTTAAGGTGTGATTTTAGTAGTTCCAAAATAAATTATTATTTTGCATATGTAGTTTAATTGGATAGAATATTCGGAGTAGGTTGTCAGAGGTTTGACATTTCCCATCAAAAAATGCTGCATTTGCATCTGTAGCTCAATTGGATAGAGCATTAGTCTTCGGAACAGATTCCGTGGGTTCGATTATCCCACTAAAAAAATATCTTACGATGCATAAACTAAATTAATTTTGCGCCCATAGTGAAGTGGATATCACAATAGTCTTCGGAACTATTATGCCGAGTTCGAGTCTTGGTGGGCGCACCAAAAAACCAATACTAATTGGCATTTCAGCGACTTTTTAATGAGTCGCTGACCTTTTCTCATTGGATATCAAAAAACAGCTTTTTGTTAAACTTTCATATTTTTTATCGTTCTTTTGCAGGGCTTAATTGCTAAAAATAAGTGCTGTAAAATAAAAAGTCAACTCCAAAGCAACGCAAAGTGCATTTTAGAGTTAACCTTTTTTTTGATACATAAAATATATTTGTTCTGCGATTATTTCTTTATTGGTGCGTAAAATGCTGTAACTTTGAAGTTGTCTTTGATGTCATTGTTTATTTTTATTGCAATGCTCATATCGTCAACAAATGGCTTGTCGAAGTAGAAGATATCATCAAGTTTAGAATTTCCATTTCCCTCAATGATACTCAATATATGATAAGAGTGGACATCTTGTAGTCCATCAAACAACTCTTTACCTACATTTGCGGTGTAAGATGTTACACATGGCTTGTTTTCGCATTTTTTTAAGAATTCCATTACGGTTTCATACTCAAAAGCAAAAAGTAAGGTAGGTAATTCATATGTTTTAAACTCAAGCTCAGATGGTTCAACACAAGCATACAATAGTTTCAAATATTTTTCTCTTTCTTCGCTTGAAAGTTCTTTTTGATCATTATCAAACAATACGACATCGTCAAAGTTTAAATCATCACGACATTTTTCTTTTCCAAAATTTTTATCAAAATTTATAATGTTATCCATAAATATTTCTCCTTTGCTTAATAATAAATGTTTTATCACATTTTTATATGTTTTTTTTCAATCATTTTTAATTTTTTCCCAACTAAATTCATCTCTACCAAAATGCCCATAACAAGAAGTTTGCTTATATATAGGCTTTAACAAATCAAGTTCTTTTATAACATTTGCAGGACTAAAATCAAAGTTGTTTTCAACATATTTATATATTTCTTTAAGTGGCTTTTTTTCGGTATTAAAGGTGTCAATATTTATTGCTATTGGTTTGCTTAGCCCAATCCCATAGGCTACTTGGATCTCGCATTTATCGGCTAAATTATGGGCTACAATGTTCTTTGCTGCAAATCTTGCATAATATGCTCCAGACCTATCAACCTTGGTTGCATTCTTGCTTGAAAAACATCCACCACCAACACGACCAACCCCGCCATAAGTATCAACAACGATCTTTCTTCCAACGCAACCAGAATCTCCATAAGACCCCCAAATTGTAAACTTTCCACTTGGATTGATGATGTAGTGGATGTCTTTTATGTATTTTTTATAATCTTTCAAAACCTTATCCAAAACATTCTCTTTGATTAACTGTTGTATTTCTTCAAGTTGAAGCGTTTTATCATGAGAAACTGAAATTAAAACAGTAGAGATTTTACTTGGTTTTCCATTATTGTATTCTACAGTTACTTGGCTTTTTGCATCTGCAAAGAAATCGGTTCTTGTTCTTCTAAATGTCTCATACTGACGCATTAATTTATGGGCTATTAAGATGGGCAATGGCATAAATTCATTTGTTTCGTTAGTTGCGTATCCATATACCATGCCTTGATCGTTCGCACTAATATCATCTTTAACAACAGCTTGATTAATGTCAGGGCTTTGCTTACTTATTTCTTTAAAAATTTTGAATTTGTTTTTGTAGCCAATATCTTTCAAGATTGTTCTAGCGATACTGTCATAGTCTATTTTCGCTTTTGTTGTTGCTTCTCCGTAAACAAAAAGTTTATTGTTTTTAATTGCACACTCAACAGCCATTTGAGCGTTCGGGTCTTGTGAAAGTGCTTCATCTAAAAAAGCATCTGCGATAACATCACAAGTTTTATCAGGATGTCCAATGTTTACGCTTTCGCTTGTAATAATTTTTTTCATATTTATTCTCCAATAAATTTTTTAAATTTTATTTTTAGTGGTGGGTTTTTTGATTCAAACCAACAATGCCCACCAACACATCCTAAAATTAGGTTTTTATTAATTCCCATAAAAATGCTACAAACATCTTTTTCGGGACTAATAATTTTGTTGTTCCATTTACAGTTATTTTGTTTAGCCCAATTCAAAAAGGCTACTTTTTGGTTTTCATTATCTTGAATTAAAAACCATACTTGTTCATTATTTTTTAACAAGTCTTTTAATTTTTTCATAATATATTCTCCTTAAAAATTTATTTCCATAAAGAGAACACAAAAAAATCCCATCGTTACCGATAGGATTAAAGTTCAATATAGTTCCCATCGGCCAGCCTTTAGCACCTTAACCATTGTCAGGTTGCTGTGTGGTCAACGGGGCTGTCCCTCGCACACTCTTTATGGATGTAAATATCTTACCTCTTTAAAACTAACTTTGTCAAATATTTTTTTAAAAAATATAAAATGAAATGCAATGCGAGTAGTATTGGAAAAGCAAAGCCCTATTGAACAGTCAAGTTTTGTTGTTAAAAATAAAAAAATAAAAAGTATTGAAAAATAGATTGTTGTATGTTATGATAAAAATACAAGGAAAAGTGTACTTTATTTATAAAGAACTTTTAAAGTCGCGACTTTAATAAATGCGAGGAAAAAATTATGGCAAAACAACAAATTTTTAAATTAGAAAATGGCTCAACTTTAATTTATCAAAAACAGAGTGCTTTCAACGGGTATTCGTTTGCAATCGGGTTCAGGAGTGGGGCACAACTAGACGGAAAATATAAAGGTTTAAGCCATTTATTAGAGCATTTATTGTTTAGAACAACAAATCCAAAATCAACAAATGCACTTTTAGATAATGTTTTAAAATACACAATAAATCAAAATGCTTACACAAGTGAAGATTGCATATGTGTAACATTCTCGTCTGTATATAAAAATGTTGAGCAAGCACTTGCTTACATTAGAGATAGGTTGACAAACACATCATTTACAAAAAGTCAAATTGAAAAAGAAATTGAAGTAGTTAAGCATGAAATAAATTTATACAAGGATGCAAATGACTACAGTGCTCCATCTGCTCTTGATTGTTTATTAAATAATTTAATTGACGATGGTGCGAAAAATTTGAACATTCTTGGCAATAGCAAAACTTTAAATCAAATTACACCAAATCTTTTAAGAACTTATGTAAGAAGATATTTTAATCTTGATAATTTAATAATTTCAGTTACAACAAATAAATCACTAGAAAATGTTGTTTCGTTGTGTGATAGTTATATTTACTCAGCATTAAAACCAGCTGCTTGTAAAGAATATATTGTTTCATTTCCAAAACTTCCAACTGTTAAAAATTACAACACACTAATTGCAAACCCTGACCAGTACTCAAAAAATATTTCAATATGTTTGCTTTTAAGAGAAAGAGCAGGATTTGCTGAAGATATTAATTTAGAATATGCTTATGACGTTGTTGAAGAATATATGATGAATAGTTTGGGTAGTTTGCTGTGGGAAGTTTTAAGAACAAAAAATCAATTAGTGTATAGTTTTAATTTATCAAATTTGGATTACACAAACGCAAAATTCAAAGCATTTTCAGCGGTAACATCACCTAGCAAAATGAGAAAAACGATTTCTGAAATTTGTAAATTGATTAAAAACATTTCATTGTATGGTGTTCCAGCAAAAAAATTCCAAGATGTAAAAAATGCTCTCACAGATATTAAATCTGCAACTCTTCAAAAATTTAAAAATTCTAATGCTGAAACAAATTTTTCTAACTATTTATATGGCAATGAGTTTTTGGATTATAAAAAAGTTAATGATTATATATCAAAAATGACATTGGAGGATTTTAACAATCATATTATGTCAATTTATTCAATGGCAAATGTGTCTGTGGCGGTTGACGGAAATTTTGATACCAGAAAATGCTATAACTTGCTTGAAATCGAAAAAATGCTTGGAAATTATTCCCACATATATTTAAAAAATAATTTTAATAAACCATTAATTGAAACATCACCAATTAAAGACCCAAACTTGGATGTGTTTGATAAACTAAAAGAAGAATACATTAAACAAATAAACAATGAGTGTGACAAAAAAGATACAAGCATAAAAATTGACAATACTCTTGTAAAATAGAATTTAAAAACTAAATGTTTAAAAATTTTATAAATCATTTAAAAAATATAAAAAAGGAGATATGCCACAAAAATGGTGGTAAAAACTCCTTTTTTTTTAAAATATACTGGCAACGCATAAAGTATAGAGTGTTTCATTATGGGGATATAGGAAGCGGACGCGAAAAAATAAGGGAGGGTAAAAAAATATATTTTGACAACTTAAAAAAATGCAAAATTAGCTGCTTTTTGAAGTCATTCTATTTTAGATATTTGAGAAGGTTTACATCACTTCCAATTTTATCTTTTTTTTGTAGATATTTTGTATAAAAAGTGCTAAAATGTGAGTGATGAATAAATTTAAGATATTAATTTCCAACAACACATACAATTTATTTAGATACTCAATTAAGTCGATATCTAATTTTTTGGACGACTTAAATTATGAAAATATTATATTAGTTCCTGATAAATTAAGTTTGCAAACTGAGCAATCTATTTTTGAAGAGCTTAACATTGAGGCATATTTTAATCTAACCGTTATGGGCATTTCAAAATTTGCAAACACTATATTTCAAAAAAATAATTTAGATTATATACAATGTTCGGCATTAGAATCAAAACTAATGACAATGCAGGCAATTCAAAATGTATGTGACAATTTTAAATGTTTTTCTAAAAAGTACACTCTTGGTTTTGTGGATGAAATATTTGCTAAAATAGAGCAAATAAAATCATCCAACTGTGATATAGATAGTTTATATGACGAAAATGGTTCAATTGGAACAAAATTAAAATTTGAAGATTTAAAATTAATATACAAAGAATATGAAACCCTAAGAGGTGGAAAGTTAGACAGCGGTGCATTACTATCAATTGCAAATAATTTATGTTTGGAATCAGAATTTTTAAAAAAATGCAATGTATTTTTTGTCGGCTTTGATTCTTTAACCAAACAGGGTTTGGAACTTTTAAAAAATGTTGCAAAGGTTGCAAACTTCACCCAAGTTTCAATTGTTGCACCAAAATCACAAAAAAATTTTAAACTTTATGACCAAACATTTTTGGACTTTGTTTTGTCAACTTTAAAGGAAGAAAAAATCGAGTGTGAAGCCGAATGGTTAAATTTACCTTTTAAGAACCAAAGTCAAAACTTAACACTTGAAAATTTGTTTACAAGAAATAAATTTGGCAAAACTGACTATTTCAAAATTTGTAAAGCAAATTCAACAAGAGAAGAAATTGAATTATGTTCAAAGCAAATAAATTATATGTTAAAAACAAAGGATTTAAAGTTTAACGATTTTGCAATATGCTGTGATCCGTCATATCACAAATTGCTTCAAGGTTCATTGCAAAACTTAAATATTGATACATATTGTGATTGTGAATATCCTCTTTTAGATTTAGAACCTGTTAAATTTCTGTTTGAATATTTTAGTTTTGTTACAACAAAAGATGATGAACATTTGCATAGTATTGTAACCAATAATTTTTTTGACTTGCCTAAAGAAAAATCATATGAAATTTTATCTTTACTTTCTAAATATGGAACACTTAAAAACATTTTAAAATTTTATAAATGTGATGATGAAGAAATTGAAAACTGTTTAAATGCTTTAAATTTAAGCATTAAAGAGGAAAATAAAAATTATTTAGAAATTCTAAAAAAAATAATAAAAAAATTTAATTTAATAGAAAAAATTAATAAATTAAGTGAAATATTTGAAAAAAATGGCGATATTTTACTAAATAAAATCTATTTGCAAATAGAAAACAAACTTGAAAATTGTTTTGAAACATTGTTAAAACTCAATAATTTAAATTTAATAACATTGGATAATTTTACTGCACTTTTAAAAAAGATTTTAATGGAAACAACAATAAAACACGTTCCTGCAACAACCAATCAAGTGTTTATTGGCGATACAAAAAGTTTTTATTTTAATAAAAAATATGTGTTTGTTTTAGGACTCAATGAAGGTGAAATGCCTGTTGTTTTGAATGATTATGGAATTATTTCAGACAAAGAAATAAACAGTGAAACAATAAAAGCAAAACTTGAGCCAACAACAAAAATCATCAACAAAAGAAATAAATTTAAATTGTTTGAAATTTTGATTTCTTCAGTTGAAAGTTGCTTTATTTATTATCATTCACTCGATAGTGAAAACAAACCTGCCTTAAAAAGTGAGTTTGTGTCAGAGATTGAGGAATTGTTTGATTTGTCAGAAATCTCTGCTGCAAAACTTAAAATTATTTTAAATGACAGCGAGAGTGATATTAAAAAGTTATGTTATAATTTGCAAGACGAATATAATGCCAATTTAAGTTTAAGGGAAAATCATTTAGCAAAAATCCAAGGATTAATCACTTTTGCTTTGTTAAAAAACAATGGTTTGTATTCAAAATTAAAAGTAAGTCAATTGCATTTTGATTTTTCAAAGTTGTTTTTTAAAAATAACAAGGCTTCAATATCAATTATTGAAAAATATAACTCTTGCCCAAAAGCAGCATTTTTGGCAAATGGCTTAAAATTAAAACCAATAAAAAAGAACAAGGTTGAAGCAAATATAATTGGTACTTTTTTGCACGAGGTAGCGGAAAAATTTGTAAAAATTAATTTAAAAAAATTAGGTGAATTAACCATAGATGAAGTATCAAAAAGCGTTGAATTTATTATTTCAGAAATGAAGGGAAAAGAGGACTATTACTCACTCAATTTGCCTGAAAATAAATATCTTTTTGAATTAATAAAAAAAGAAAGTGAACGTTTTTGCAACTTTTTAAATTATGAACAATCAGTTTCAAGTTTTAAACCTGTGTACGAGGAAAAGTATTTTGGCAATGGTGATGGGTTTAAACCAATCTACATTGACGTTGATGGTGAAAAATACTATATTTCTGGATTTGTTGATAGAATTGATGTTTGTGATGATAATTTTAGAATTATTGATTACAAAACTGGAAACACAACAAACGCAAGTGGTATGGAACATTTGTTTTATGGAACAAAAATCCAGTTATTTGTGTATGCAAAAGCAATTGAAAACAATTTAAATAAAAACCTATTTGGTGCTTTTTATTTGCCAATTAAAAATAGTTTTTCTAAGGACGGAACGTTATATCAACTTAGTGGCTTTTTTGAAGATAGCGTGTCGATGGTTATCAAGTGTGATAAAAATTTTGGATTAGATAATCCAAAATCAAATTTGATTAATGTTACACTTGCAAAACCAAAAGATGATGGCGAGTTGAATTTACGAAAAAAACAAAATATCCTTACAAAAGAAAACTTAAATTGTTGTATGGAGTATGCTATTGAAATTGTAAAACAATCAATAAAAGACATAAAAGATGGTTTCATCGGTTGCTCTCCAATAGGTGGAAAGTGTGGCAATTGTGAATTTAATAAACTGTGCAGTAGTGCTTTTGACGAGAGTTTGGAGAGAGATGAAAACTACAATGTTAATAAAGAAAAATTTATGGAGATAGATTATGGAAAAAGGGCAAATTAAAATTGCCGAACAAGAGGAAATATTAAACATTTCTGACAAAAATCTAATCGTGTCAGCATCTGCGGGTAGCGGAAAAACAACGGTTATGATACGAAAGATATTTAATCATATTTTAGCAAAAGATTGTCACATTGATGAGCTTTTAGTTTTAACATACACAAAATCTTCCGCTCTTGATATGAAAAAAAAATTGACCAACAAAATTAAAGATAATTTAGAAAATAATCCGTTTCTTCAAGATGAATTAGATTTAGTGCAAACAAGCGATATTTCAACTTTTGATAGTTTTTGCCAGAAATTAGTAAAAAAATATTTTTATCTTTTAGACATTGATCCTTCGTTTTCCATTTTAGATGGTCAGGACCAAGTATACATACAAGCAAAAGCGCTAAAACAAGCCTTAAAAGATATAAAAAAAGAAGACATTACAGCGTATGAAAATTTAATAGAAAATTTTTCTCCAAAACGCGATGAGGCGACAATAGAGTCCATAATACTGGAAATTTATAATTATTTAACATCAATTTACGATGAAGAAAGTTTTTTGGAAAACACCATAAAATTATATAACCCAGAATTAAAAATTGCAGAAAATATAGTAATGGGCTATTACAAAAACTCGTTTAATATAATGAAAAACGATTTAGAACAGTTAAAAATATTAAGTAATAATTTCAGTTTCGATAAGTATGTTTTATATATCAATGAAATGTTGATAATTTTAGATAGAATACTATCAGCAAAAAGTTTTACATTAATGCTCTCAAATATACAAGATATTTCATTTTCAATTTTAAGAACAATAAAATCAGATGAAATTAATTTTAAAGACAAAATTTTAGATTTAAGAAATATTTTAAGCAAGCAATTGGATGAAATAAAAAAGCAATATGTGAAAAAAGAAGATATTGAAAAATCTTACGAAAAATGCCAAAATTTAATAAATAATCTTATAAAATTGTTGTTTTTGTTTAAAAAAGAATATATTAAAGTAAAAACAGAGTTAAACACATATGATTTTAATGATATCGAACGTTTAGCAATTAAACTTTTACAAATAGACAAAATCAATGAGGAAATTAAAAATAGTTATAAGTATATTTTTGTTGATGAATTTCAGGATGCAAACAAAGTACAAGAAAAAATTATATTTTTACTCAATAACAACAATTTATTTTTTGTTGGTGACACAAAACAGTCTATTTATGCTTTTAGACAATCAGACCCAGAGATTTTTTTAAATATAGAAAAAAATTTTAATCAAGATGAGAATTCTTGTGCAAAAACGCTAAATTGCAATTTTAGAACAAACAAAAATATACTGCATTTTGTTAATCAAATATTCAATGTAATAATGACCGAAAATACGTGTGGAATAAATTATAAACAAAACGGACAATTTGTGCCGAAAGCTGAATTTAAAGATGTTGAAAATGAAGTATGTGTTTCACTAAATGTTTTGCTTCCAAAAGAAAAAGTTCAGGATAAACTGGAGGTAACAAAAGTTTATTCTGTTAAAGATAATTCTTGCATCAAAAATTGTGAAAACAAATTTGATAGTGAAAGCCTTTTTGTTTGCAATAAAATAGTAGAATTAGTAGGACAAAAAATATATGATAATCAAACCGATACTTTTAGAGAAATCACATACAAAGATATCTGTATTTTGTTATTAAAACGTGGAAAATTCTTAGAAAATTTACTTAAACATTTAACTGAAGTAGGTATTCCATTTACTGTCAATGTAAATCAAAATTTGGAAGAATGTTATGATAATCAAGTTTTATACAATTTATTAAAATTGGTGGCAAATATTAATGATGACTATGCATTATATATGGTGTTATCATCTCCATTATTTCATTTTAGTGATTATGAACTTGCACAAATAAAAGAAACAAGTGTAAAGGAAGAGTCTTTTTACTTATGCTTAAAAAATTATCAAAAAAATGACAATATTTTGCTAAAAATCAATTATTTTTTTGAAAATTATGATATTTTTTCATATGAAGTCAAGTACAAGGGTATATTTTTTGGCTTGGACCACATTGTGAGAAAAACTGAATATTTATTAAATATTTCATTTGATGATGACTTTATTGAACGTAAAAATAATGTTATAAATTATGTAAATAGTTTCGCTGAATCAAAATATAATTTTAATTTGAGTGATTATTTAGTATATCGAGAATCTTGCATCAGAAAAGAAAAAGTGCAAAACGAAAAAACTTTTTCCCAAAGCATAGAAATAACAACAATGCACTCTTCAAAAGGGTTGGAATATCCAATTGTAATTTTGCCATTTTTAAATCAAGACTACACAAAAGAACCTGTGCGTAGTGAAATAAAAATAAATAAAGATTTAGGTATAGGTATTAAAAATTACAACGATGATGACAGGACAGTTTCAGGCGGACTATTCTACAATGCGTGTAAAATAAAAAATAAAGAAATTGAAATAAGTGAAAAAATCAGACTTTTATATGTTGCAACAACAAGAGCAAAAAATAAATTGGTGCTTTGTGGAGAATTAAATAAACCGTGCAAAAAATTTACAAATGATTCAAACATTTTCCAAGCCAACAATTACTTATCGTTAATTTTAGGAGCATTGCCCGATGAATTATTGGGAAAAATAGATGAAGGGCAGGAGTTTTCAAGCGACTTGTTTGATAATGAAAAAATAAAACTTGTAGTTACCAAATGCAAACAATCCGACATAACAAAAGAAGAAATTATAATGCCAAATGCTAAAAATGAGAAAAATATCAATTTACTAGCCAAGTTTTTAAAGATCGATTTAAGTAAGCAAAAATCTTACATCGCATTAAAAAATTCAGTTTCATATTTGGTGGCAGACGAAAATTCAAGTTTAAACTATGCTCCAAACACTCTTTCCGTAAAAGAGCATTTAAGTGAAAACGCAAATGATAAAGGAACGTTGTATCATAAACTGCTTGAAAAAGTGGAATTTAAAAATATAAATTCTTGCTCAGATTTACAAGATTTTATAGAATGCAATTTTAATAGCGAAGAGATTGAAATTTTTAAGCAATTCAAAATAGAATCAATCTATAATAATATATGTATATTGAAAAGTTTGATAAAACTACAAGATAGTGTGTTAAAAGAACAAAAGTTTGTTATGAGGGTTAATTATAACGAGGTAAATAAGTCAAGCGACATAACTGATAAAATTTTAATTCAAGGGACAATTGATTTAGTTGTTATAAAACAAGACCAAATTTTGCTTATAGATTATAAATTAACTAAAAAAACTGATGAACAAATAAAATCAACTTACTTTAAGCAATTGGAATTATATTCAATGGCTCTAGGAAAAATGTTTAAAAATAAACCTATTAAAAAACTTATTTTAAACTTGAAAAGCGAAAACATAATTGATTTAGGTGTGTAAAAATAATCTATCCATTTTTATTTTGCTGAATTTTTTATCAAAATCGGTTTACTACCGCAAATCCGCAAAAAAAATTATCAACGGCATCACCGTTTCGTAGAACAAAAGTTTTATTTAAATACATATAAAGGTGCTCATTTAGGCAAAACTTTCGCGAATTCAAATTCTAAAAAAAGTAATTTCATAAAAATTATTAAAAATTAAAAAAAATTATTTAAAAAATATTAAAAAAAATTAAAAAATATTAGTTAAAATTTATTTAATATGTTATACTAAACTTACAAATAGGCATAAACTTTAAAAAAATTTAGCGTTGCCTAAACAAAAAACTTTTTATTTAAGGAGAAAAACTATGACTTTAGGTATAGTTCAAACAATTTGGAAGGCATTTCTCGATTTAATTAGTTCAATATTGACAATTGATATAATTTTTTATATTGGTGTTGGCTTCCTACTTTTAATGTCGCTATTTTTCTTTATAAAAGCTAGGACATCATATGAATATAAATTAGATAAAACAGCCGACAAATTAAATGACTGGTTATTTACACATCAAACAATAACTGATCAAAACCTAGTTGAATTTAACAATATAATTAAGGATAGAAAATCCCCAAAAATTTTGCGTAAGTATTGGCAACAATATATGCTCTACAGAGATAAAGCACCTAGCGAGTACATGAGTACTTACAACTGTATTGATAAACCACTTAAAACAAGTAGTTTCTCATCAAGCATAAAAAACTTCCGTATGTTATATAAAATAACAGCCATTGTTACATTCTTTTTGTCAATGTTTTGCTTTGCAAATTCAACTCGTACCGATTCAGGTGCTATATTGTCTTACTTAACTCAATCAATGGTTGCTTCTATTTTGATTTTGTTTATTGGCGTTGTGTTAACTCTTGCATTAAGAGCTATGCAAAATTACAACATTGCAACACTTTATCAAACATTCAATGTTTTTAATAGATATATAGATAAAGCCAGCGAATCTATACCTAAATATGTAGATTTTGAAATTCTTTTTACAAAACAAGAAATTAAAGATAGTATCCCAATTTTGAGCGAGTACTTGGAAAAACGTGCCCGTCAAGAACAAGAAGAGTTGGAGGCTGCACAAAGAGATGCTGTTTCTCACGAAGAATACGACTTTTCAAAATCTGGAATTGATGGTTCTTTAGTTTTAGAAAGAGCAATGAAGGAATCTGAAACTTACCTCAATGCAAAAGGCAGATTGGAAGTTGAAATAAAACAATTTGAAACAGAAATTTCAACACTTAACAAAAATTTTGAAAACACATCAAAAGATTATCAACGTAAACTTCAAGCATCAAAAGAAAATTTGGAAAGACTTCGTCAACAACAAGAAGAATCTACCAATCGTATTGAAGTTAACTACATTAGAAAACAACAACAAGATGAAATCAAAAAACAAGAACAACTTGAAAAAGACCAAGATGATGCAACAAATAAATACAATGTTGAAATCAAGTCTTTAAATGAGGAAATTGAAAAGCGTAAAACAGAAATTCAAAATAAAAAATTATTGGTTCAAGAATCAATGTTGAGCGAGTATCAAACATTTTCAACTAAACTCCATAAAGAAATTTCAGAAAATGTTGAAAAAGAGAAAAACGAAAGCATACAAGAAGCCAATAATGAAAAAGAAAAATATGCTCAAGCAATTACTTATCTTAAATCAGAAGTTGACACAAGGGATGAATTGATTAAATCTAAGGATGCAACAATTGCAGAACTTGCAACAAAACTTCAAAGTTTTTTGGGTGACCAATATTTAAAACAAACATCAAACCAAAATGAAAACAAAGATACAAGCAAGCAAACACAAGAAGCATCAAGCGAAACCTTGCAAGAAACTTCAACTGAAACTGAAAGCACAGAAACTGACGGACATTATGATAGCAGAGGCTACTATTGGTTTAACAATGGAACATATTATGATGATAAAAACTTGTATCACGACTTAGAGGGCAATGTTTTTGATAGCGATGGCAACTTTATAAAATCTGGAGAAGTTGTTGAAAAGGAAATAGTTGAACAATCTCCTAAAACTGAAGAAATTGAAGAAAGTGAAACTATAAAAACAGAGCCAAAAGAAGAAATTGTATCAGAAGTAGTTAAACAAACTGATAAGCAACAAAAAAACGAAATTTCTGAAAAACAAGATTCAGAACAAAATATAATTGAACAAGCACAATCTAAAGAAAGTGAAAATGATCAAATTGAAAGTGTAAGTGAAGAACAAATTGAAAACGTAGGTCAAAAAAATATTGAGCAAGAAAGCAACAATGATGAATCAAAACAAGAACCTGTAATTGTTGACGGCAAATTTGATAATAGTGGAAACTTTACATATCCTGACGGAACATATTATGATAAAGACAACTTGTATCATAGCGATGATGGCAAAGTTTACAATACTGAAGGCGTGGAAGTGGTAAATAACAATCTTGAAGAAAATCAAGAAGAGAAACCAAAACGCAAGGTCGGCAGACCACGTAAAGAGAAACCAGCTGAGGAACAACCAAAACGCAAGGTCGGCAGACCACGTAAAGAGAAACCAGCTGAGGAACAACCAAAACGCAAGGTTGGTCGTCCAAAAAAGGAAAAACCAATTGAGGACAATAAACCAAAACGCAAAGTAGGTAGGCCAAAAAAAGTAAAAGATGACACACAAGAAGAGGAAAAGCCAAAACGCAAAGTTGGTAGACCTAAAAAGGTAACTTCAGACCAAGAGGAAAACAAGCCAAAGCGTAAAGCGGGACGTCCTAAAAAAGAAACCATTGTTTCTAACGAGGAAGCAAAGACTAAACGTAAGGTTGGCAGACCTAAAAAAGAAAAAACCGCCGAAGAGTTAAATAAGCCAAAGCGTAAGGTTGGTAGGCCTAAAAAGTCTGAAAGTGACCAAAGTACAAAACTTTTACAACAATTAGGACAATCATTGTTAAATATAACTTCACAAAATGATGAAGATAATGAGTAATAAAACACAATTAAATTAAACCTCGTTTTACATTTAAAATTTCAAATTATGACTTAAAATTATCTTTCATTGCATATAAAAATTAAATTAATTAAAACAAGGGAAAATGGATTTTACAAAACAATTTTCCCTTGTTTTTGCTTTTTAATAACTTAGCAAATAAATAAAGTACAAACAAAGTTCAGCTAGAAAGATTATAAATGACACAAAAATAAAAATTCAACGTGATTATTTTTTCTTTTTCTATGGGTGAATATGAATGATAAAAAATAGTAAATTAATTTTTTAAATGTCAGAATTTGACAAAAAAGTTTTACTTCCTTTAACCTTGAGATATGAGAACATAATCAAAAAAATTTTTGTTTGACAAACTACACCGATTTAATCTCTCCAATGTTGATTTTATTAAAATATTGTGATAAACTATAATAAAAAGGAGGGGCTATTTATGAGCGAGAAAGAAAAACCAACTGAGCAAGAAAGCAAATCTGAAAAAGATTCAGCTGAAAGCAAAAGCATAGAGTCCGAATCTGATGAGCAACAAGAAAACACTGAAAAACCAAGTGGCAAAATCCAAAACTCAATGAACAATATCGCCGAAAAAGCAAAAGCAGCGACCAAAGTGGTTGGAATGAAACTTGCTAAAATTTTTAAAAATCCATTGTTTTGGAAAATTGCATTAGTTGGCTTGATTTTTCTTGTTTGCTTAGTATTGGTTGATGTTGTTGTGTCAACTGTCACTGCATTTTTTTCATTTGATACTTTCAATAAATCCACTGGCAAAATGAGCTCCTTACACGGGGTAAATGGTGATTCTTTTTATGGTGCTAGGTTTATTTATAAAGATGATGAAAAAGCCAGCATTGAAATGATTGAGGACTATAAACAATTAGCATATACTCTTGTTGTTGATGTTAAAGATTATCTTGAAATAAAGGATAGTCAAGGGCAAACAATTAATTTAGAAAACTATCCAAACCTTCCGCTTTATAACACCATAGCTACCAATTTTTCAATTGAACTTGCAAAAAAACAAGATAAAAGTTTTACTGGAACAACAATTGAGGAAAGTACAAAAATTGTTGACCATTTTGGATTAAAAAATGATGAATTTACCATTGTTTTAAATTCTGTTGCTAGTACCTTAAAAAATAATAACGTTATAGTAGATAGTAGCAGTGAAGAAGACGTTTTAAATAAACTAAATGATTCATTTGAAAAAGAAAAATACAGTAAGTACAAAACCGCTTTTGATAAGGTTTATGTAAAAGATTACTTACTAAAAGATTCAGAAAGTGTAATTGAAGATATTGAAAAGCAGAACTATCTTGGTATGATATATATGCCAAAAACAAATGTGATATTTAAAGAGGCTTCTTATGGATTTGTTGTGCCAGAAAATGCCGAGATTAGTGTAGAGTTAAAACAAAAAACCAACACAGACATTAAAACACTAAAAGAAAAAACCAAAGTTGATTCTTCTTGGTACACAGAAGACGATTGTGAAATTTATGAAGCAGATAATTTAAATGTTATTCTTACCACATTCACTGCCATAAATAGTAGCAACATAAACGAATTGGAAAATCCAAAAAGTATTTATTCACTTAAGCAAAACAATGCGTATAATTTGTTTTTTAAAACTACAGAAAATAATATATACACAAACCTTACTTGGATAGAAATGATAAATTCCAATAACTATATGTACTTAGAAACTATTAGCGATGTGCCATTTAATATGGCTGAATATGTAGTTGAATATTAGAAAAATTGTCATCCTAATGAACTCGTTTTGATTTGCAATCAAAACATCGTTTTGACGGATGCAATTTTTCTTTTTTCAATATGTTCAACATAAAGTTATCACATATTGAATTCAATAGGATGAAAAATATATTTAAATAATGAGAGATGTAGGCAAAGTTTTGTAAAAGCGACCAAAATGATGAATTACAGAGTATTGCTATAAAGGTGATTATAATTTGTCATCCTAATGAACTCGTTTTGATTTGCAATCAAAACATTGTTTTGACGGATGCAATTTTTCTTTATTTCAATATGTTCAACAAAAGTTATCACATATTGAATTCAATAGGACGAATAATATATTTAAATTAATGAGAGATGTAGGCAAATTTTCCAACAAAAAATCACACCCTTTGTTTTAAAGGTTGTGATTTTTAAAATCTATTTTTTCTTTTTAGGTAAAACAGAAGTAATCAAAGTATTTGCTATGTCTGCACCAGGAACGGCATTTGCAACATCACTTACATTGCCAAGTGCACCGCCAACATCGTTTGAAACTGCTCCGCCAACTTTTGCAAAACCTCTTGCAACTTTTGCCTTACGCTTTTTCTTATCTTCGACCTTTTTGCGTGTTTCGGCAACTTTCTTATATTCTTCTTCTCTTGTTTTAGCAGCTTTTTTAAGAGTATCCTCATTAACTTTTCTACTATAAGCAATATTAGTAGGAGTGGCTGTGTTGCTAACTGTTTTATAATACTCTTCAAATGCTTTATCGTCTTCAGCTTTTTGCTCGGCTGTCATACTCTTTCGACTTTCGCCAACATATTTACTTTGCATTTTACTTTCTTGTAGTTTTTTGTTTTCTTCATCAGTTAAATTTGTATCTTGAGATTCCCATAATCTTCTTGCTTTTTGTTTAGCTGTTTCAACTGAGCCGTCAGCATTAGTTTGATTTGTAGCATTTTGATATCTATTATATGCATATTCAGTCGCATCATTTCTTTGAGAATTGTTGTTGTAGTCAGTTTCAGCTGTTGCATAAGTGGTGTCTGCATTTTCAGTCTGTCTAGTTAACCTACGGTTCATTCTTCTTTCGGCACTAGCAAATCCAGCAGCAACCCCAGCCTTAACACCTTTTGCACCATATTTGGCACCTAAGGCCACAGGTAATGCTGCAATTTTTGCACCAGAAACTGTTTTTGAAAGACCTGTTTTAAAATTATCAGTTATTCCTTTGCTAGCTTCCATGGCAGAAGAGTAGTTTCCTGCATCACCAGTAAATATTTTTGTAAACATTTTGTTTAACGAATCAACAGCATTGAATGCTGCCACTATAAAGAAAGTTAACATTAAATAATCTAAAATTTTTATTCCAAAAAATTGAATGTTTTGACATATATTTATTACTGGATTTATTAAATTTAAAGACCCGACCATAATAATCAGTAATATAAATTTGGAAGCGAAGGTAGATCTCCAAGTTTTGAGGGCGTTACCATCATCCAAAGGCATAAGAGAAACGGAAATAGGCGAAATTACAAATAAACCCATAATTTCAAACAAACGTTGCATTAAATAAAGTAAAAAACTTAAATATAATTTACCAATTGATATAACTGCTGCAAATGCAACAATATAATTAAATGTCCAAAGATTATAAAAATAAAATACTGCATTTACATTGTACTTACTCAATGATTTTATGCCACTATACGACCAGTCAAATGCGTTTTTGCCCAAAGAACTGTCTTTAAAATAAGCTTCAACTGCACTTGTGTTTAAGTTGCATGGGGTTTTAAGTTTCGCATTGATTGAAAAACCAACATCAACAATTTCAGCTGCTGTTGCTTGATTGTTGCTATTATTTAAAAAATCATAATTTTGCTGAACTATTATATTATAAAAACCTTCACTGTTACGTATTCTGTTGCTACCATAAGCACAAGCTTTAAAAATAATTCCACTAAAAGGTTGAGATGTTGTTGGTATGTGCAAACCAAAAATATCATATGCCAAATATGTGCTAGTCCTACTTGTTAAAGTATCACTTCCATAAACGGCGGAATCTTGATTGCTATCTTCAACGGCCGACCATTTATCAAATCGTTGAGTTATTTCAACATTTGTAACAGCATTTGATGCTGTGGCAGTATCAACTATTCCAATTAAAGCATTACTTAAATACATTCCAAATAGGCAGGCAATAGGGATAATTGCAAAAGAGAAAATTGCTTTAAAGAAATTTTTAACCACCCCAGATTTTGAATTTCCTTTGTCCTTATCAGGATTATATTCAAGCCTTATCAAAGCAACAATGGATGTCATAAAAAGCATAAATACGCCCAAAATTATAAGTGACCAAAAAACTGTTTGAACTGCTGGATACCTTCCAGTGAAAAGTGCATCGGTAATTATTTTATAAATTGTGTCACCTGTGTAAGTTTCATTGGATATAATTATTGGATCAAGCCCAGCCAGTTTTCTAAAACCAGCCTGACAAAAATCAATTAACGATAAAACACAGGAAATTATAAAATAAAGCACTTTAGGTATAAAAACCAAAAATGATTTTAATGAATCCAAAATTTTGTCTTGAATGCCTAACAACATAGGATACATAAACAAAAAACCTCCCTATATTTTTAAAAAAGTTGCAAAACTTAAAGGTTGGAATTAATGTAAGCATAAATATAAATAAAAAATTTTATCACAACTTTTTTTATTATTATTTGTAGTATACCAAAAATACTTAAATTTGTACATAGTTTTTTAAAAAAAACTTTCTTTTTTTAATGTATTGCCAAACAAAGCAAAAAACCTTTCAGCTTTAAGCCAAAAGGTTTTATATTCAGAATGTTTATTTGAAAATTAACTATTTTTGATTACATTATCTTCAGGTTTGCCAATCCAACTTGGTAATGCATTAACAAATACTGTAATCAATAGCATTAAACCAACGGCAATTGCAACGCCAAGCAAAACGTTAATTACACGTTTTTTTGCTTCCTCACGTTTTTCAGAAGAATCGGCTCTTGCCATTTGAACACCCAAAAAGATTGCATAAATTGAACCTGCAGCAGCAATGATAATAATTAATGGCCATTTAATGGCATTAATAACATCTGTAATGTTATAAACCCAGTTGAATTTTCCTAAATCTGCTTCGCCCTCTGTTGGTTCACGTAAAGGCACATTGGTAATAAATGAGCATACTTTGGCTAAAATTAAATTCATAAATAAACCTCCAAATTATTTAATTTTATCTTTCGCAGAAAATAAATTAATATTCTGCTTAATTGTTTTACAATCATATATTAGCATATTATTTATTAAAAGAAAAGCAATTTTTTTATTTTTTTATTTTTTTTTAAACAATTTAATAATTTATTGTCCAATTTTTTTAAAAATTAACAAAATTATTGTAAATTAAAAAAAATAAGTAGAGATTTTTTTCTTAATATTGTACAATTTAATCGAAACATTCAAAAAAAATAAAAGTTTTGCACTTACATAAATGTAAGCTCTTTTATGCTAACAACAAAAGCGATGTGTTTTTATTGTGTAGGACAAGTGCATTAAATTAAAAATAATTTTTTTTAAAATATGCAAAATTTCCTATCACATAAAATAATAGGAGAAAAATTATGGCAAAAGCAATTTCAAAAAAGAAAAAATTTTTAGCAATATTTTTAATTGTTTTAGTTGTCCTTGCTGGACTTATTTGGTTTTATTATTTTGGCAAAAAGTATGATTTTTACAATTATGCAAATGCTGAGGTGGAAATACCTGGCTTAAATGACGGTTTTTGCCCACAAGGATTATGTGCTATTGATAGCGAAAATGCATATTTGGTGAGTGGCTATATGAAGGACACATCTAAACCTTCAAGAATTTACTATGTTAATAAAGATGGTGTAAAAAAACATATACTGGTTGATACTAAAACTGTCAATTTAAACAATGGACATTTTGGCGGGATTGCAATGTTTGGCAGTATGGTGTATCTAGTGTCAGATGGGTATTTGTTTAATTTTAAACTTGAAGATATTATTTCATCAACCGATGGTCAAACAATTGCCACAATTGACATTTTTGAAACAAAAATAAACACAGATTTTTGTTATGCAAAGGATAACTTATTATATATAGGCGAATTTTATAAGCAAGGGAAATATGAAGTGAGCGAGTCGCATTATGTAAAAATAAATGATAATGAAATAAATCACGGGATAACATTGTGCTATCAAATAAACACCTCCAAAATATTTGGGCTTGAAAGCACAAAACCAATAAAAGCAATTTCAGTTCCCGACCAAGCACAAGGTCTGTGCATGACGGACAGTGGGAAAATAGTTGTTTCAACATCTTATTCATTGCCTGATTCCAAAATTTTAGTTTATAATAATCCAACAAAGTCAAACGAAAAAATTAACATAAATAATGATGAATTAGATTTGTATGTTTTGTCAAATTCAATTTTAATTAAAACTATTGTTGCTCCTTGTATGAGTGAGGGAATTGATTATGAAGACGGCAAAGTGCATATACTATTTGAGTCTGCTTGCACAAAGTATAGGTTGTTCACCAGAGTAAGAGAAAAGAACATTTTAAGCATAAGTGAAGAATAAATAAAAAAACAAGGCATAATTTGTTTAAAACAAAAATTTTGCCTTGTTTTTAATAAAGTATTATTATTAACACAATCTAAATTATTTTTAATTAAGAATTAAATTGATAACAAAATATTTCTAATTACAAAAACTAATTTACCCACAAAAAATCATTATTTTTCTTCTTTATTTTCTTTTTCTTCAGTGTTTTCAATTGTTTCAGGCTTTTGTTCAACTTTTTCTTCTTTAATTTCATTTTTCTTAGTTTCTAAAGCGGGTTTTGGTTCATCAGCCACAAGAGTTTTTTCATCTTTTCCAGCAATATAACGCATGTCTAATTCAATTTCAACTTTGTTTTGTGTTCCAATTTCTAAAACACAAACTCTGCCATAAGTAGTGTTGTAAATGCGTTTGATTTTACCATAAATACCTATATGTGTAATAACTTTATCGCCTACTTTAAAGGTGTCCAAAAGTTCCCTACTTTGTTTTTCTTGTTTTCTTTGGCGTGCTATTAACAAAACATACATTACTACTAAAACACCAAGTAATATAACCCAATAATACCATTGCATAAAAATTTCTCCTTTTTTAATTTTTTAAGATTTGGCAAAACTTAATTTTTGCGTTTTTCTTTTTTTGTTCTAAAAATAGAGTTTGTTACATAAAACAAAAACTAATTTTGTACAACATATATTAACATTTAATTTATATTTTCTACAAACAATTTTTTATCTTTTTTTGTAAATTTAAGAAATTTTTTATGCAAAGCGAATAACGCCAGTTGCGTTTAATATCAAAAATACATAGTAAGCAACATATAAACCCAAAATGCAAAAACCTTGCCATTTATAAGTTTTGTGTTTAATTAGTGGGGGTAATAAAAGAAATAAAGTTGCTACAATTGAAACTGGGATAGTAACAAACAAAGTTTCCTTATCAATGCCAATACCACCTGAAAGAGTTCCAGTTAAGCCAACTAGTAAAGTGGCATTAATTATGTTTGCTCCAATGATGTTTCCAAATCCAAGTTCGGGTTCTTTTTTCCTTATTGAATTTATTGTGGTTATCAATTCTGGAAGCGAAGTCCCAAAAGCGACAATAGTTAAACCTATGAATAATTCACTAAGACCTGCAAGTTGTGCCAAAAACTTGGCTTTTTCAACCATAAAATATGCACCAACACCAATCATGCTTGCAGAAATAACAAATATTAGTAAGCAAACCCAAATGTTTTGTTCTTTACTAAGGGGATTTGCATCATTGTTATCATTTTCTTTTTTACATTTAACTGCTTCCACAATATTGATTGTAAAAAAAGTGATAAATATAATAAGTAAAAATATTGAGCCCCAAACACTTAAATTTCCGCTAATGCCAAACACAAACAAAGAAATGAGTGCAAGTATTAAAAGAAGATAGTCAAAGCGTAAACTTTTTTTTATTAACAAGATAGTGCAACATAGTAGAATACCGACATTAACACAAGTATTAAAGATTACCGAGCCAACAGCATTACCAACGGCAACACCGCTTGCATTTTTTGTTATTGAAAAAATAGTAACCAAAATTTCAGGTATGGTTGTGCCAATACTAACCAGGGTTGCTCCAATAATTGATGTTGGAATTTTTAACTTTTTTGCTATTGCAACTGATGAATTAACAAACAAGTCCCCGCCCCAAATAATTAAAACAAATGATACAACTAAAATCACAATAGCCAAAAAAATTTCCATTACATTCCTACCTTTTGAAATATTTTTGCATAGTTTAATATATTTTAGCAAATTTATTTAAATTACTTTTTGTATTAAATTCAAAAAAGTTTCTTTTTTTTTAAAAATGTGATAATGTCTTAATTGTTGACAAAAATTATTTTAAAATTATTACAACAAACATAACTGATTCAAGAATTAATTAAAAAATAAAGGAATACAATAAAAGAATGAAAAGATTTTTAGTTGTTTTATTACTCATATGTTGTTTTATATTCGCTGGTTGTTCCAATGAGGGCATAGTTGGATATGCTTTAAATTCTGATGGTTCAATAATTGAGTTTTATAGTTTGCCTTACGCTGAGGAAGAGCTTTTAAACGCAGGAATAACTGAAATCGAAAATCAAAAAATAAAAGAAGTAGCAAAAGAGAAATTGGATAACACTTTCACTACTTATTTAAATAAATACAAGGCAAAAATTGATTCAATAGAACAATATTCAAACGAGAAAAAAGAAGAGTTAAAAAATGGAGTATCGTTTGATAGCTCTTTAAATATAAATTCTTCACTATCTTTAAGTACAGATTCAGGTACCAAAACAAAAATACAATATATCCAATATGAGATATACTTTAAAAACTCAACTTGTTATACGATATTTAAAAATTCAAACACAATTTTAAATGAGCCAAAAACAGTTGTTGTAGAAAAAAAGTTGTTCACCACCACTACAAAAACCACATTTGACAATATGGCTTTGGAAACTATATCTTTAGGGAAAAATGTTTCAAGTGCTATGGAGGGGGTAGTTATTGACGTTTTAGCGGGAGAATCTCCTACTGATGAAAGTATCCAAATGGCTAAAGACAGGTGGAGTGCAATAAAAGTTCAAATTGGATACAACTCTGCAAGTAAAACTTTTACTTATTGCCATATCGTTCCAACTGCAAGGCTCCATAGCAATGCAAACGCCATAATTCAAAAAGACGGTTATTATTATCACTACTGGAAAATTGATGCCGACAATTTTGAAAGGGAAGAACAAGACCAAGTGCATTTTGAGTATTGGACAACAACTGCCAACAAGCCTATTTGGTATGGAATTGCCATTTTAGGCGGTGGGATAGTTGGACTTGTCACTTATTTTGTTGCAAAACGTAAGGAGAAAAAAGCACTGGATGATTTCAATAAAAATAATAACCTTGAAATTTAAATTTTACAATATTCTTCAATTAAATCAATTGTTTTTAAAGCGAATTCTAAATTTTGAGAACTATTATTATTTGAATAAATCAACTTTAAAATCTGACATAAATTTGATATGCCAGATTTTTTAATGCGTGATGTATCATATATTGACATAAATTTTGAATTGTTTTTTTGATTGTTAATATAAGGTTTGTCTTTATTCAATAATTCTTGTTTTAAAATATTACTGCTAAAATTTTCAATTATGTACTTTTCTAAACTGCAAGATTTTACATAAATTCTTTGTAAAATAGAGGACTGATTTACATTAACAGACCCTACAATGTTCTCTAAAACTAAAATATTTTGTTTTATAAAATTGTGCAATAATTTGCTATTAAAGGCAACATCTTTGTGCACTTTGATTAATTGCTCACTATATTTTTTTGCTATTTGTTCATATTCTTTTGGAGAACAAATTTTAAAATCGTCATAATTTTCGTCCATATGCTTTCATATATGAGATAAATGCAAATTTGGTGAAAAGATGAGTTATTTAGAAGTTTTAAATTAAAAAAACAAATCTTTTTCAAAATTCACTAACAAATTTCCACATATTCGACATATTTATATGTTTTAGTGGTATTTTTGACCATTTTTGGTTATTTTCGTCAATTGTTTTACTAGCACTTATTAAAATTGCGGTGATATGATAGGCATGACACCAAAAAAAATAGGGAGTAAAAAAATGAATAATAAAATTAAACTTTACATTG
>CALBKX010000060.1 GCA_937895935.1 uncultured Clostridia bacterium | reverse complement strand
ATATATTTTTGCGTTTGGATTTAATTTGTTTAATGTTGCTAATAATTTGTGATTTGTCAAACAAATTTCATAACTTTTTTAATTTTTTTTTAGATTTTTTGAAAAAGTTTGATTTTCAGCGAGTTTCAGGAGTATTTTCATACATAAATAGATTATCTTTTTGCAAGAAAAAAGTCAAACAAAAACAGTTTGACTAAAAAAATGTATGCAAAAAGTACTTCCTGTACAGGAAGTCGCCGCCACCTAATATATTTAATTATTCACGCCGCATAAACTTGGCGAATCGTTTTAGTTGTTTTTGTAAACCTTATACAATACTCTTCTCTATGCTCTTGTAACACGGCTAACAAGTCTGCTCTTTTCTGTAAAGGCGACCACCAAACTCGTTTACCCTCTCTATTTCTAAGGGAAGAATGTGGACGATTGTTGTATCTTATGTTCCACTTCATCATTTTTGTTTTTAATTCAGAGATTGTCTTAAACTTAAGAAAATCATAAAAAGCCTCTTGGTCGCTTCTATGAGAACGCTCAACTTTACCATTTTGTCTAGGAGTGTACGCCCTGATAAGTTGGTGTTTTATTTTTAGCTTGTTAAGTAAAATATCTAAAGCGTGAATCTTTGGCTCTTTTTGATTTGGCTTCTTAATATTTGTAAACTCAGCACCATTATCTGTTTGAATAATGCTTGGAGCGTAACCAAAATATGCAATAGCACGTTTTACAAAATCAAGCGTAGAAGATATGTTATGCTCTTTGTAGGCGTACAAAAATCTTTCACGTGTAGCCTCGTCAATCATCGTGTACTGATAAAACTTATTATCGTCATAATGTATCATTACGCCTTTATAGCACTCTACAGGCACAAACTTTACGTCCATTTGCCACTTTACACCCAACATTTCAGGTGTTTCATAAGGTTTTGGTACATACTTTTCAAGTTCTTTGTGTGGACGAATATTATTCCTTAGCACAAAATTATAGAAACCTCCATAACTTCTATTGTAAGCATACTTTGTGCGTAAAATGCCATAAGCCTCGCAATATGTTATGTTAGGCTTACTTTTGAATATTTTTAATATTTCGCTCACTTCAACCGCTGTATGTGCTGTTGGGTGCGGCGTATGTGGACGAGTTGATTTGTTTTCCAAGCTCTCTAATGTACCGTTATACAAAGCTTTCCAACGCCATAAAGAACGCTCAGTACATTTGAATTTCTGACAAACTTTCCAAACAAAAACTTTGTCCTCAAGCCACATTTTCAATGCAGCTCTTTTTTGTCTTGCTGTATATCGCATATTTTTCATCTTACGTTACCTCTTTTAGAGATTATAGTTTATTTTTGAAAAAGTTTCAAGACCTCCCCATTTCTTTCAAGATTGTTTGACATTGTTTGATATTTTGTGTTATTATAATTATGCGACACAATTTAATATACCCAAACCTGTACAGGGAGGCTATTTTTCTGCCTATTACACAAACTCTTCCAACCTGTACGGGTTAAAAATTGTGTCGCAACAACGGAAAGTTTGTTTTGTATATAGGACTGTGCTTTCCGATTCGGGAGGCACTTTTATTTTTGTATAACACGTGCCTAACCTTAATAAAGGAGTATGTGCTATGCGACTAAAACACAGGTGGGAGCGTTATGATTCTAAACTTGCAAATATTGTTTCTTTTCTGAAAGGTGGTTTTGCAGGCTTTATTATTTTCTTGATACTTTTCTTTATTCCTGCATTTATTTGCCTATTTGTCGGAGTTGAGGGCTACATTGTTGGTATGCTATTTGGAATACTTGGTGTTTCAGCAATTATTGCGTTTGTTTTATTTGTAATTTTTGTTGACCCCGACAAAATTGATAACCATAAGCGTAATCGTAAAAATAAAAAATCTAAACAACACACAACGGCAAATAAACCTATCGGTATAAATCTTTACAACGAAGAACAAGAAAGACAAAACTTAGCAGCTCGTGCTTATATTGCTACCGAAGTTTCAGAGGAACTGGAAAAAATCAAGAAAGAAAAATAAAAAATTTTTAACTGACCGACCGCCCGACACATATAGTCTGACAGACAGTCAGTTATTTTTTATTTTATTTAATTTCTTTTTATTTTATTTTGTTTTGTTTAGTTTAGTTTAGTTTTATTTGCATAATTTTGCATTGCATTTGCTTAGCAACATTTGTGCACTTGCATTGCATTTGCATAGGAATTGCATAGTCTTTGCATACAAAAAAAGACGTCAAAAACTTGGCGTCTTTTTATATTATTTATTCATTTTTTAATATTTGATTTTCTATTGGTTTTATCTCAATAGTTTTCTTTTCAGGCTCTTTTAACAGCCCTGCCTCAGACTGTGTTTGAGTATCTACCTTTACAGCTTCTTGTTTTTTATCATCAACCGCAGTTTTATAATTTTCTATATCTTTTGGTTGAGGGTTATCTTCAACATATTGTATAAGTTGATTCATAAGGTCAACTTGGTCGTTCATATATTCAACCGTATCAACAACAATGTTCTCATAGCCCATTTTATAGCCCATAAAGCCATTTAGTACAACAAGCAATACTTTCAAACAACAAGCGACAAAGGTTGCCCACGTAGGGTTAATTATTACGTCCAACACTATAACACCTGTTATAAATGAAGTTATACAGGTTGATACAAATTTTGTTCCTAAGTGTATTCTTTTCTTTGTTTCAGGTTTTGTTCCTAGTGGCTCACGACTACTGTTCCCTCGCCCACGCTTCATTATCATTTCAGGAGTAAGTTTTATTGGAGTAATTGAATTTGCCTTGATAATTGCCAAAACTTGCGTTTTAGATAAATCTTTTATTGTTTCTAGGTGTTTTTTATCTTTACCTAGATATTTTTCCGTATAGACGTCGTAATCTATACCAACTTCAGATAAAACTGACGTTCTTGAGTTTTTTAATTCTTCACTGATATAATATCTGCAAAATTCAGACGAGCGAGCTTGATATTTTTTATCAATTATATATTTTTTCTTATCGTTATATTTTACATAAGAATCTATATATAAATCGCTTTTTCTACCTGCACGTGTACCACTATTTGCATAGTTTACATACATAGAGTAAGAACAGAAAAGAAGAATAAAGAAAACCAACCCAAGCTCAGCCCATTGCATTGCTCCCGTAAGTTTTACATCTGTTGTAAACACTACGATTACAACAAATATAATAAAGAAGCCAACAATCATACCTGTATTATTTAATATTGTTCTAGCAACCTTTTTTTGAGTTTTACTCATACGCTCAATAGTTTGACCTGTCTGAGGTTTATTATCGTTTTTTATTTGTTCCATTTATTACACCTCTTTATTTTCCTGACTGCTATCATTTGTACCGTCATCAACTTTTGGTGTATCGGGTAATTTTTCATAGTGTTCGCCTATTTTATAAATACCCTCTCCACAGGCGTTTGAAAGCAAACCAACAAAAGCGATAATAACCATTTGGTCTATAATGTTTCTTAGTGCTATGAAAAGCACTAAGAATATACACCACATAGACCAAGCAGACGGCGATTTTAGATAAGCTTTTATTTGCTTCATAAACGGAATTGACGACAAAAATGCAAATACAAGGAATAAACCTGATATTGTGGCGGCGGAACTTTTATCAACCCACAAAGGAAATTGACTAATTGTTGCGGCAAGTGGTGCAGCAACGTCCACCCCTACGGCAGTTATTTTACAAATTTTGCTTTTTGTAGCGTTCTTCATAACTATACCTCCGTTTCAGATTTTTGCGTTTCCTCCGCACTTACTTCCTCTTTATCACTTTCAATAACTACTTCTTTAATTTCGTTTTTATCTTCAACAAATTTAAGACAGTTTGCGTATTTTAAGTTTACAAGGTCTTTAACCCCTTGAGGAATATTCTTTGAGTTAGCATAAACAGTGGTTAAAATATCTAGAACTGCACGTGTTTGCATAATCAAAGTTTTAATATTGATTCTATCATCTTCAGTTACACCACTATCGGCAAGCTTTTGTTCAATTTCGTTGTAACCTTTAATAAGCCCATTCACAACGTCAACAATTTGAGATTGCGTATTTGTTTGTTTGTTAACAGAACTATCAATAGTAAAGAGTTTTTTCTTATTCTTTACATATTGCACAATCATCAATATAAGTAATATAACATTACCTACAGTTGCAGCAATTTCAGGGTAGTTTGTTTTTATGTATTCTTGAACCCTGCCTATAAAAGTGTGATTTTCTTCTTGTTTTTCGGTTTCATCTATAACGTCTTCTGTTGGAGTTTCCGCTAAAACTTCCACCTGTTCTGCAGTAGCAGCAAGACATACATTAGGCTGAATTTTAGCCGCAAATAATGAAAAACCAAAAGCAAAAAGCAAACTAAAGCAAATAATGAAACCAAACAATCTTTTTTTAATTTTAGCCATATATAACCTCCTTATGTTATATCGTAACCCTCAAGCAGCTTGTCTAGTTTTTGATTAAGCTCCGAAAAATTGTCTGTAAGTTGTTTCATATCATCTTTTATCTTTTGTTGTTCAAGTAAAACTTCTACAATTTGTAATGGAATATTCATATCATTTGGCTTAACAATAATAGTGTTATTTGATATGTTTTTTCCTGTCTTTATTTCTTCACATTGCCATTTTTCATTTGATTTGCCGTCTAACACGACTACAGTAACTTTAATTACGTCTTCAAGAATTGGACACAAGAAACGTGCTGGAACGCAACACATTCCGTCTTGTAACTCTCTATATAATGTATCGCCTTTGATTTTGCTTTCAAAGATTACGGTAGCATTTTCAGGAGCACCTGTGAAAGTTATATATAGGTTTTTATCTATAATCTCAGGCTCTCTTGTTAAAATAAAACCTTTCTTACTATCTAAAAGTTTGTATTCCATATTCATAATCTTTCACTCCTTTTAGTTTACTGCACAGTCAAGTTGACACTTGATTCCGTATAATTTTATTTCTCCGTCTGCATTGTTTCTATTTATCAACACTTTTACTTTTACGGCATAATAATCAACTCCTGATTGTTTTGCTGTGTTGCTAAATATGTGGTTGTGTCCACTCAGTGCAGCTGTTGTAATATCGTCCCATACAGGTTGTGTGTCGTTTGCATTGTTTGTAGCCAAAACCTGAATTGTTGCGTCAAGCGGTTTTTTCAAATCTAATTGCACGTTTATTGCTTTAGGGCAAATTGTTAAGTTTGTTCCAAAAGGTGTATAAACAACATTGATTATTCCACCAATTTTATTAAAGTGTTTTGTTTGTGTAACTGTAGCGTTATTATCATCTGTAACAACTATTTTAATATAGTTGTCGCCCATAGATAATGCGTTCCACGTTTCAAGACTAATCTCAAGCGTATTTTCCTGAGAGCCTGTAGCTGTAAATGTTCTTATAAGTGTATCGTTTACATACTCTTTTACAGTAACTGCAGCGTCATCGCCGTCATACACAATATACTTATATTTAATACGTGTAGTAACGTCGCCTATGGCAGAGTCATCGCCTGATATAAATGGCGGGTAGTTATCTTGTACCACAACAACGCTAGTTGACGCATAATCAGAACTTCCTAGACTGTTTGTAACTATAACTCTGTATTGTATGGTGTTCATATTGTCTGATATTGTATCTTCATAAGATTCACTATCGCCCTCATATATAACCAAATAGCTGCCGCCGTTTACGCTTCTTTCAAGTTTATAGGTTGCAGCATTAACTGCAGACCAAGTAATTTTTGCTTTACCGCCCTCAATTCCTCCTGTATTATAATCAGGGTCGCAATATACAGGTGTGTTTATATTTATTGTTGGTGCAGTTGGCGGAGTTAAAACTACATAGCAACCGTCTGAATCAACTTCATCAGATACCAGAGTGTCAGATGACAAATTACAAAGCGGACGCACGCCGCAGCTACCGCTGTACGCATTGTCGCCGTGGCTCAGAGCACCGAGCGAGTAGACAATGCGAACGCTGCACGAGTTCGACGAGTAAGGAGTTCTTAACCACCAATACCAAGCACTTGAAGTGTTAAAACTTGAGCTAGTGTATTCTGAATCTGTAACACATTCTTCTGTTGGGTATGCTTTCCTGCAGTCGTTAGTGTTTGCGGAAAACAACGCTAATAAACTACCCTCCATAATGCTATTTTCCGCAGCATTAGAGACTTCTGCTTTAGAAGCAAAAAATACTTTTCTAACAATAGATTCATAGCTTCCACCGTCTGTAACAGTATTTAGTGCAACCTTTAGTGTTGTGTCTAACATTTTACTTTTGAATAAGCTTGAAAACCCATTAAGAAAACCTGCGTCAATATCATATTCGTTGTAATTGCTCCAAACGTTTGCGTTATCAGGAGCTTGGTCTGCGTCGTGTTTTGCCGTGTACCATTCCCCTGCAGCAGCATCAGAATTAAGCCATTGGTCTATATTTGAAACAGAGTATTTGTTATTGCCATAACTTTTTCTATTTGAATCTGTGTTATTTGGCTCTTTTGCGTCAACAGCTCTTAATGCAATAATTTTTTCTGTAATCAAAGTTGTACTATTTTCAGGGTAACCGTCGTGATTTGAATCAGCTTTAAGCCAAATTATAGGACTTCCTAAAAACTTAGTATTTGTATCTTTAATTTTGGCTCCGACAGCTAAACTGCCTAATGTTTTTGACATTTTCTTTCCTCCTTATTGAAAAGATTTTTATATAATTCATTCATTTGTTTAATTAAGTGATAACAATTTCCACGTTTAGCGTGTCCCACCCAGTTATTGTAAGAACACTCTATACGTTTCATAGGTAATCTATGTTCAGAGTGTAATTTCTTAAACTTTTTCAATCGCCTACGCATATTGTTTTTAGAAGACTGCCTTACTTTTCTTATGACTTTTCCACTTTCTGTTAGGTAAGTGTGGAAACCGAGAAAATCAATACCATTTTTCAATGGAGATATACACGTCTTACTGTTTAATTCTAAACCAAGCCCTGTTACATAAGCCGTAATTTCTTTACGGCAGTATTTCAAATACTCTTTGTCCTTGTGAATTAAGTAGAAGTCGTCCATATATCTGCCATAAAACTTTATTCCTAATTTTTCTTTAATAAAATGGTCTAACCCATTCAAATAAAGCAATGCGAATAATTGTGATGATTGATTTCCTATCGGTATTCCAACATTTCCCTCTGTGCTGTCAATAATCATATCAAGCAGCCACAATGTATCTTGACAGGAGATATGTTTTCTAAGTAACTGTTTCAACTTATCGTGGTTTATATTGTAAAAATACTTACGTATATCGCATTTTAACACCCAACCGTCAGCGGTCTTATTTATTCTGTAATAACGCTCCATAAAGTACTTAAGTCTATCAAGTCCCAAGTCTGTACCTTTACCAACTTGTGAAGCATAATTATCATAAATAAATGATTTTGTTAACAGCGGTTCAAGCACATTATCACACAACGAATGTTGCACAACTTTGTCTTTATAGCTATTGCTCATAACAAGCCTTTCTTTTGGTTCATAAACCTTGAAAACATTATACTCAGATAATGTGTAAGTCTTGGTTCTTATTTGTTTCTTAAGCAACGCTATAGCCTCTAGTAAGTTGATTTCAAACTTTACTGCAGCTTCTTTCCAGCGTTTACCCTTGCGAGCTTTCCTGTAAGCATTGTAAAGATTTCTAAAGTCAAATATTTTTTCATATTCCTGCATAATTTCAAACTCCTTACTGCATATAGCTCGTGCCTTAATTTTAATGCACTAACGTCAGTAATCTTGTATTTATCGTTTCCGAAAGGATATGCCCTCCTTTGTTGGCGGAGTACTGCTTTCGCTAAAATAGCTACTCGGTCTGACTGTATAACCCACCAAAGCGGACGCACGCCGTTGTTACCGTTGTACGCATTGTTGTTGTTCAGAGTACCGTTCGAGTTGACATTGCGAACGTTGTACGAGTTCGACGAGTTAGGAGGTACAGGGCATACCCTAAATTTTTAAGCTATATTTTGTTGTTTGTCGTTGTTACGCCAAGCAGCCGCCATACGCTTTACTTCAATAACTAGACCACTCCAATACTCAACTTCTTTTATTGTTAGTTCGGTTGATTTTATTTTGCTTGCTAGGTCAATCATTGAATTTAATAATTTGCAAGATACTATTGCGTTTTGTTGACACTCTAGACGTCTTATGCGTTCTCTAGCGTCTTTTAGATTACATTCATTTGCCCTTACCAAGTTTTCGTATATGTCAATAGCTAAATTTTCAATTTTTGCAGCTAAGGAAAAACGATACTTTTTAGGAAAATATTTTGTATTTGCTGTCTTCTTAAATGTGTGTTCCATTAAATCTTTAGATTTTGTTATAACACCCATTTCTTTAGGCGAACGTTCGTTACACTTTAACATTGAATACACCTCTCAGAGCTCAACAGAGTACCACTTGTGATTGTTACACCACTTACAGTTAAACTATTAAATATTGCAACAGCGTTGCCGCCTGACAATGTTTGATGAGCTAATTTTATTGATACAATATCTTTTGTTGCTTGAGCAAGTTCTTCGCTTCCTGTGTCAAGATAAACACTTCCATAAGCAAAAGATAAAGCTCCATTATTGTTGATAATATAAAGCTTATTGCTCTCTTTAGTTTCTAAGCCGTCATAAGCAGATTTTGTAATAACTCTAAAAGATATATTGTTGTTTGTTTCGGTATCTTTTACGCCACCTGAATACAAAAATAGACTTCCAAGAGCAATAGCAACCGTTCCATTTTCGCTTATTAAATATAAAGTGGTTGAATTTTTAGTTGCAAGAGCGTCATAGTTTGCTCTTGTTATGTTTTTTATATCAAGAACTGTATCGTCATCAAGCTTAATTTTTTTAACGGTTAAACTACCTGTAGTTTCGTCCATAAACAGAGTTTCGCCGTCAGCCCTACCAATAGAACCTATTTCATCTATTCTCTCAAGTAGCTTTATATCGCTTTCAGCTTTAGTCATACGTGTTCCAAGACTTGTAATATCGCTTTTTACACCATTTAGATAAGTACTTTTAACACGAATTTTTTGTTTATAGCTATCGTTGGCGTCTTTATAAACCTCAATGCTTTCGCCGTCGCCATAGTAGTAATCTATCAAAGCCGATAAATCAAACTCTACGTTTTCTCCATTTGCAACGACCAATGTAACAACGTTTGTTGAAGAATCAAAACTTGCAGATTTTACAAAACTTTCCATAGGCAAATTCACAGCATTGCTTGTACCGTCATTTTTAATCAAGTTAAGCGTACCTGTGGTGTTGTCATAACTTACATTGCTATAACAATCTTTAAGGGTTGTGTTTTGAGAATCTAACTGAGTTTTTAACACTTTTGCCTGACGAGCAGACGCCACTTTTGTTGCGTCATCAGTAGTTAAGTTATCTACAATATCTGTCTTATTTACTTTACCCTCATCTAATTCCTCAAGCTTCGACGTATGTTGTCCCAGCGTAGTACCATAGCCGTCAAGAGTTTGTTTATAAGAATCTTTAATCTTAAATTTTTTCTTGCCGTTTTCTGTTACTAAAACAACAGTACTATCATCGCCATAGTATTCGTCAACAAGACTAGAAACGTCAATAGTTATATCGCTATCGTCCATTAAAATTAAATGTAGTGATTTGGTAGAATCGTCGTAATAGCTCGCACCACTTTTCAAAATCTTTTCACTTGGTAAATCATAAGTGATTGTGTCGCCATTTGTTTTTGTAAATATAATTACACCTGTGGTCGAATTGTATTCAACATTTTTAATAGCAATATCTACCTTGCCGTCAACACCATTTATAGAATTATTGATAGTTGTAATAACTTCGTTTAACGCCTTTGCTGACGGAACTTTGGCTTTGTTGTTTTTATCTTCGCCAGCAAAAGATTCCATAACGTCTGACTTGTCAAACTTAAGAGCCATTGCTTCTTTATGAGCGTTTATGTTTGTATTGTGTGAAGATATATCATCTGTTATTTTTTGTCTAATATCACTGTGTGCTACAACGCTAGTATTATGGGCAACAATATCAGAATCAATTTCTCCTCTAATTGCAATATGGTCTAGTATGTTTTCATCAGACTTTTCATTCAAAGAACTCAAGTTGGCGGAAATCTTGTTTAGAACCGCTTGTAGCGTTTGTGTGTCTTTATCTGCAGCCTTTTCGTAAACCTTAACATACCCCGCAAACTTACCGTCCACAAAAGAACTAATAAGGTCTTGTAGGCTATATGTAAAGTTTTCATTGGCTTCTTTTTCAGGGTAAAGACCCGTAATATCAAGCTTCATATACCCTGCAGCGTCGTCAGAGCTTAATGCGTCTTGAATTATGTTTATTTTTTCTGCAATAAACTTAGCAAGTTGGTCAAACCATAGCTTTAAGTCTGTTGGAGATAAACCACCAACACCATAAGAAGATGACAAGTTTGGTTTATCAGCAAGAGCAACTACGCCTTTTGAGCTAAGTTCTGCAGAGGTAATATTTGTAAATCTTTTTAATGCCATATTATACCTCCGTTAATTTTTAAGTCTTCCAACTACTTGATAGCGGAAAGACACGTAATATAAAGCAAATGGTTTCATATATTCATCAGAGTAGATATAATATTGTTTTTCTACCCATTGTTTTTCTTTTTCTTTAATAGCAAACAAGCTTTGTTCGTTTGTGTTGAACGTAAAATCAGTAAAATTCATATCTTCAAACGAGAACAAACTATTATTGATTCGTGCTATTTGTGTGTATGGTTTTTTATTAGTTCTAACCTTAATTTTAGCTGCAGAAGAACGGAAAGATTTTGTTTTTATAACCGTTGAACGTTTTACAGTGTTTTTGGTTAAATTAGGTATGCCACAACAGTCCATTTTGGTTGCACAGCCACAATAAATTGTTCTGTCATCAAATGTGTACCACTTTGGGTTAATCTCTCCCTGACTATCTCTTTTATCAAAGTTAAATGAACATACTACACCATTTAATGTTCCAAAGAAAATATTATCAGCTAAATTTTTAATTACAGTTGCCTTTTGAAAAACGCCGCCTGTGTAATTTCCTTTTCTATCACATAAATAAGCTTCATATTTAACCAAATCGCCTGTGAAAATGTCATATACTTCGTGAACGGTATAATATACGCCTATTGTGTATTTTTGACCGTCTATTGTTATCTCAACACCCTCATTAAAGACTTGAGTGGTTGATTTACCCTCAGAATCAGGAGCGTTTACAACTTCGCCAACAAGATTTTTAGTTTCGTTGATATTCATATAGTAAACAGCGTCTGCTAAAGTTATTGGAATCTCAATAATTTCTTTTTCAAGACCACAAGTGCATTCAACTTCACTTTTACCACATTTTTTACAATAATGTACTTTTGCAGACTTTAATTCATCATCAAGCCTTGTTGCATATCTATATTCAGGGTATTGATTTTTGTAAAGACCTATATCTTCAAGATAATACCACTCATATTGCGGTACACCTATAGCGTGAGTATATCTTTGGCGACTGTCAGCCATAAAAATTTTACCGTCTATAAGAACCAACAAATAACCGTTCCACTCCTCAACTACAGCAGAACTCAAGTCCATATTGACTATTTTTGCGTCTATAAGACTTGACCTGTGCTCATTCGCACGCTCATTACGTACCGATAATTGACCTACAGCTTCTACACCTAAACGTGATATAAATATCGGGTCGTCTAGGAAGTTAACGCAGGCACCTAAACAACCTATTCCACTTAAGCCTTGTTGGGCTGGGTAAACTTTTGGCTGTAAATTATTATTTGTTTCGGTGGCGGTATGAAAGTATGTTGAGCCGTCCTGTTGAGTATCGTTTTTTAACACCATTAAAGTATCAGCTACAGTTATCATTCCTGTAATAGGAGCAATACCTACACCGTCCTGCATATAGTTCATTATTCCAAAGTATGTCGGGTCAATATAGCCTGTATTGTTTCTTGCACAATAGAAGATATGATTTGGAAAGTCAGGGTTTCCTGATAAGAAAACTCTATTATCATAAATGGCGACTATTGTGCATTTTGTAATAAGGTCAGATATTTTAGAATTGTCATCTGTAACACCTGAAACGCTTTTTAGTGTCTTTTTTGCAGTTATTTCAACACCTGCATAAAATTCAGGGTACATAACATTTTCAGCACCATTTTCTCCTGCAATTTGCACAGTTTTGTTTGGTGCTGTCGGAGCAGTCTTAAATTTTACAGCCCCATTTGCAAGGTCAACAGTATAATCTGTATCAATAACCTTTGTTTCTCCATAAACTTTAACCTCTGAAATAGCCTCTAACTGATTTTCATTCATTATAAAATCAGTAGTTTCGCCGTCAGCAATAAAAGTATGTTTGAACTTTGGCTGTAAAATGTTTCTCTGCTCATATTCTTTGCCTATATCGGCATTTGTTCCATTAGGAACAATATTTATATAAGTTGTTGGAATATAAGCCTCAGATATGGCGTTTTTAATGTTATAACCGTCGTAAACAAGGTAATTCTTACCGTCAACAATATAAAGTTTATTATTAAAAATAAAAGACGCACTTTTGCGAGTATTCATTTCGCTAAATAGGGCGTCTTGTGTTGTTAAAACACCCTCTTTGTATGATAAAAGTAAACTATCTCCCTCAGACAAACTGCTACTAGCATAAGATAAAACGTGTGTGTCTGCATTATAACTTGCCAACAATGTTAAATCTTCGCCATTAGTCTTTGCTAAGGCAACAACAGCTGTAATATTATCAGCTAAAGTTTGCTTAAAAGTGTGGGTGCCGTTTATTGTTGATTCAGGAGCAGGAACCTTAATAGTCTTGCTCAATACAATGTTTATTGTGTCTGGGTAATTTTTCCATAAATAAAGCTTATTTCCTGAGTGTATTAACACTTTAGTTGTAGTATTTCCGCTGCTATTCTTGTGTGAGTAGTTGAAAATACCAAAAACTTCATTTTCTTCAGGTAATACCACTCTTTTTCTAAAACCTGCAATAGTTTCAAGAGCTTGTCCTTGCCCTGATTGATAATCACGGTACATATTTACACAATATGCAAGACGTTGCTCGTGAACTTGAGTATGGTCGCTTGAGAAGTCAACGCCTCTAAAATCGCCATAGTATCTATTGTAGGTATCTCTTTCCTGAAGAAGATTTTTTGAATTTTTATAAGCCATATTTCTTACCACCTATTTGAACTTTTAATTGTTACAGGAGTAGCAATAATAGCTTTTCGTTCCAAGTCAGCAACACGTTCTCGGTATAAACCCATATAATATTCAGATTTTTGTGGCTCGTCGTCTATCCATACATAAGCGGCAATGAGTATAGGCATAAGAGAACTTAATTCTGCATTTAAGTCAAGCTCTGCGTCATCTTTTGACGGGTCGCCTGAACTTTCTATTGCTTTTGGTAATCTCTCATACAATACTTTATATGAGCCCTTACTTTCGTAAGGGAAAAGAATTATACTATTATTCTCTATTTCATAGCCTTGATTAAGAATACTGTTTGTATCTGCTTCCTTAATCGGTGGACAACTTAAAGACATAAAATCATCTACTAATTTCATCATATCGTAACGTGTATATGGCTCATAAGCAGGAATATCTTTTTGCTGATTGCTAAATAAATATTCATACATAGCAACATTTTTTACGCTATACAAATATTCGCCCGTAAACCTTATTCTAACTAAGCCGAGAACAAAACTATCGCCCTCTTTAATAAAACCTCTGTAAGACATAAAAGTCCTTGTAGATGAAAGCTCTATGGACGAAACGATAACCCAAGATTGCGTATCATTATCAAATTTTTCAATAATTGCAATACCGTTACCGTCTGCCTCAAAATAATATGACTTAGCATTCGTTGCTTCAAAGGTCAAGTCTTCAGTTTTCTCAATAGGGACAAATGTTGATTCTTTTACTAAATTTGACAGCGGTTTATGATTTATTAAATAGTGGCTTATTGCAGGTCGTATTTTGTTGACCTGCAATAAAGCTCTATTTGCCGCATAGTAAAATCTATCATTGTCCTCAAGAGAATCTTCAAAGCCTAACTGAGCAACTTGTTTATATAGCTCAGAAATAGTCATATATTTACCTCCTGTCAGACTTTTAGCTCTACTAGATTGATGAAGCTCCTGTTACAGCTGAGCTGCTGTTTACAGCAAGCAAAATGTGTTTCCAAGAGTTGAAGCCAACACCAAAACGACAGTAACCATTCCAATAGAAGTTACGTGTATGGTCGTCAATATTGTTTCTAATATCAAGCGGAACTCTGTTGTAGAACATATTGCCCATTAAGTTTTCGTTTGCTTCAGAAGACATAATCATAAATCTGTCATCTTCAGTTTCCCAACCATTAAGAACAACAACTGTCCAATTTCCATATTGAGTGTTAATATCATTATGGTCGCTACCAACTGTTCTTTCAGAGCCAACAACTTTCTTAACCATTGCTTCAAGTTTTGGTCTGTTGCAAGGAATAACAATAACGTCTGCTACGTATTCCATAGTTTCGCCATTTTCGTCCTTAAAGTTTCTAAGTTTATTTGCAAGTACGCCCATAGCTTCTTCAAGTTTTGCTGCTGTGCTTGACAAATCTCCGTAGAAATAGTTAGATTGTGTTTTGCCTTTCAACTTATCAGTTGCGTATTTGTGTGCATTGCTGAAAAGAGCTAGACCGTCGTTACAAGAAAGGTCAACGACTGCCTTATTGAAAGTACCACTTGTTTTAGTACCATTGATAAGAGCCCACGCTGCAATTTTGTTACGAGTTTTGTAATATGCTCTAACAAACTTACGAGGTTTGTTTTTCATATTTGTACCCATACCCATTTTAGCGTCGTCAGCCATTTCTTTTGTGATAGTAAACTCTTTCATAAAAGTAATATGTTCAATGGTCTTTTTGAAAGTTGTTTCTACATTATCATTTTCAGCCCCTTGACCCTCTTTTACGCTTTGGAAAGTGTCAAAGTCTGATTCGCCGATGATTGTTTCAGCATATCTATTTGATTTTTCTACGTTAAACAAGAAGTCTAAAACGCCTTTTTGTTTTTCGCAGGCATTGCTCTCGTTTTCAATAAGAGCTTTGATTGGGTGTTCAAACTTACCAAACATTGGGTCGTTTTTACCCGACATTTTACTGTAAATAAAGTTACTCATAGTATTTTTCCTCCTATACTACCCTTACCAAGATTTTATCGCCTGTTGCCTTTTTAGTGTTTGCCTCAAGTGCGTCCACTACGGTAACAACACCTTTAGTAGTTACGTCTGTAACTCCAAGACCGTCTGTTGCAAGTGTTAATTTAGTTCCAACAACAATAGCAACCGCTGTTTCACTAAAAGTAACTCCTACTTCATAAATTTGATTTGCTTCTACTCTGCATACAGGAATAACCCTTTTTGTATCAGAAGCTCCGCAATCAGCCATAGCAATAAATGCAGGTTTTACATTATCGCCTGTAGCTTTTGTTAATTTTCCACTAGACAAAATCAAAGCTTCGCCAAGAGAAACTGCTTCACTAGCAGTAACTTCCAAATATTCAGGCTCTGGTACATTTTGTCTAGCATTTTCAATTTTTACTAACTTAAACATAATGTTCTCCTTATTATTTTTAGATTGTTTTTTTGTAAAGCTCGATAAGTTCTTTATCGCTCTTGTTTGGGAACAAGTCCCTCCATTCAGCCAATGTCTTTTTAGGCATTACAACTGAACTGTCTTTAGAACCCTTAGGCACTGCAGACTGTAGATGTTCTTTATTGTTTAATGTTTTTTGCCTAACAGCGTTAGCGACATCTTGTCTAACACCGTCAGGGTTAGCTGCTGCATACGCTTCTTTAGGCGACAAACCTAAATCTCTAAACTTACCAAATTTAACAAAATTATCAATTTCAGTCATTTTGCTATATTTTTTAGTTTCGGGGTAAGCAGCTTGTACTTCTGCAAGGTCTGCAGCCATTTTCTTTTCAAACTCAGCCCTTTGCAACATTTCAAGTGCAGCAGTATTCCTTTCATCTGCCGCTTTGTTTTTCTTGTATTCATCAAGAGGTATGTCGTCAGATTCCGCCGCCAATCTCTCAAGTCCCTCAAGAACGTCATCACTTGAAACACCTAACTTAGATAATGTTTCTTTGCCTTGAGTTTTAAGTGCTTTTAACTCTTGCTCAAGCTTAGCAATCTTCTCATCTCTTTCATCAGGTTTTTTTGAATCAGGCTCAACTACTTCGTCAGACTTGTCCAAACCCTCGTCTTTGTTCTCATCTGTCTTTTCGTCCTGATTGTTTTCGTCGGCTTCTTTTTCTTCCTCATCGTCCTCGTCAACAACGTCAGGAATTATAATATTGCCGTCCTCGTCATACTCAAACTCATCATCTTGACTGTTATCGTCAACATTTTCATCATCATTATCAATGTCTTCGTTATCAGTATCAGGCTCAAGTTCTTCGTCTAACTCTTCGTCATAATCTTTGTCTTTGTCCATAATCGTTTACTCCTCCTAATTTTTGATTTATGGTTGGCTATTTGCCGTTTCTAAGGTCGCTGCCTTTAACAACAGTTGACTTTGGGGAATCGGTTACAGGCTTTGGAGCCTTGATGATACCGCCCTTGTTTGTTGCATATCTATTATCTTTACAAGGTTTCATAGACACACCCTCCTTTATTAGATTTTTATAAAGAAAAGAGCCCAAACTACAAATTGTAGTAAGGGCTCTATCTCTATGGACTTTGGCACAATAATAATTGTTATTCAGTTGTAACTTCAAACAGCTTTCCGCAAGTTCTACACTTAAACGTCAAACCTTTTATCTTGCTGCCTTTTTTCAAGCCAAGTCGTGGCACTTTTGTATTACAGTGAGGACATACGATTTTTGTAATTTCAGATTCCACAGTTGGAGTAATTGTAAACATACTCTTTCCCTCCTGTAATAAATGATAACACACAATAAACCGCATTTTGTCATTATTTATTTTTAGAATAAGGCGATTGCGGTATGATTTTACCATTTTTAACTTCAAAGCCGCATAATTGAGCAAGCTCAGACTTTTCAGCCACTGTAGCCGATTTTAGACCTAAAATATAACGCAATAATCTATTTTTTACTTGAGCAGCAGTCCACCCCCTATATTCTCTATCTTTCATTGTGTACCCTTGAAAAGCGAGAATAAGTAATCTTTGTTCATCTGTTAGACTTTGATTTAGTAAATATTTAATTATTTTGTTGCGTTTAGAGCCTGTAATAGCCTTTCCTGCCCTATCTTTATCGGAACTGAAAGCAGATAAACCAGCATTTATAGCAGCAAGTTTTTCTATAGAAATATACTTTGATATTTTCAATAGTTTATTGTCATTTTCAACGCCAAGTGTTTCTGACAATGCTTTTGAATAATAAGCGTCATACAGATTTTTGATTGCTTTAGCTTGTTTTTCTTCAGATAAATTTTTATAAGTTCTATCTAAAATCATCTTTTCAACACTTGCATTTGCTTTGCTATAAATGTTTTTGAAGTATTTTTGCTGTGAGATTGTTAATTCTATTGATTCTCCATTATAAGTTACGCTGCTACCGATACTCTTTGGCAAAACACTGTAGTCCGCAGAATATAAACGCTTCAAGTTGTCAACGACCACTTCGCTATATTCATTTCCAACACGCTTATCAAGTATAATGCTCATAATTAAATTTATCATTGCTGTATCATCATTTTCTATAGCCTTATTCAAATCTGACACGTAATTTTTCTTATACATTTTACTATCTATTAAATAAGCCGTTGTTGGACTAACACGCTTAGTTAAACCATATAAAATGTTGTACATATTTCTAGTTGGAATACCAAGTACTTGTCCAGCAGAAAATGCAAGTTTTTTCAAAGTCTTGCCTATATCTTCTTCAGCTATCTTGCCTGAGGCTATTTTCTCTACTCCCTGATATATGTCTTGCACACTATCTAAAAGGTCGTTGATTGCAGAATAAGCATAATTGTCTATATCGTAACCCTCTGCAAACCTGCCATATATTTCCTTAAGAACAGGCAACCCTCCAAATAAGTTACCTATAAAATCAACTGTCATTGCTTCTGCGGTGTTCTCGTCGTCATCTTTTCTATATAACCAACGGAATAACTTAGCAACACCAGCCATAAAGGCGGCGGAGGTTATCAATGCTATAACAGATTTTCTAACCTTAGTTTTTGCAAGTTTAATTTGCGACAATATTTTGGTTCTAACTGCAGAATCGGTCGTTATTTTTAATTTTGCTTTTAGTGTAGATAATTCGCCGACAGAATCTATCACACGACCTACGACCTTCATACTATCAGCGGAGAACATTGTTATTGTCCTCATTATTTCGTTTCCTGAACGCATAGCTGCAGACCTTTCTGTTGCCATTGAGTTTTGTTGAGTTTCAAGAATAATTTGTCTTAGCATTTTTCCTGCCTCAACTTTGTTTGCAACCGTACCGATTTTTGCTCCACCATTTTTTTGAACCTGAACCTGACAAGCTCCAAACAAACGTTTAACAACAAACCTGTCCATTTTGCCGATAGGAGCCATAAGAGTATCAGAGAACTTACCCAGCTTATCAAGAACGCCTTGAGCCATAGCAACTGTATTGTTAGAGTTTCTTAATTTAGCCAATGAACAATATGTATCTACGTCCTTTGCAGATACAGTCATACCCTTAATAATACAGTCAGTATCAAGCATACTAGAAGAAGCGAATAATGAAGATAACTGTGTTACCCACACCTTAGGGTTAGCACCAAGTTGAAATTTTGCATAACCACTACGTAAAAATCTAAGAACTTTCATACCCTCACTTGAAGTTGTTGGTATGCCCTGAATATCAGAAATAAGTTTACTAAAGTATCTGTTCGCTTTAGACCACGTATTTGTGCTTTCAGTAGAAACGCTTACGGGTTTATTTTTATTTCCTGATATATCAAGATTGTATAAACGGTTAAATGTTTCTATAGCAGGCGATAGATAAGCATATTTTGTTACTGCCTTAATATGTCTATTAAATACAGTATCTGCAGATTCAATAAATAGTTCTTGTTTAGCACCTTTTATTGTATCTTTGTTGAATGATGAGTTGCTTACCCTATCTAATTCAGCAGCAATATCTGAAGTATCAATATTCTTTGCTATATTTTCACGCCTAATTGGGTAATAATAATCTTCTGTGGCGTTTGTAAAACCTAAACGTTGCATATCTCTGTCTGCTTTTAATTTTTTAGCGTCTTTATTAAACGCTTTTTCCAAAATAGAAATATATTGCATATCAGCGTCAGTAAAATGTTTTTCAATTTCTATTTTTGTGTCAGCAATACTTGTTAAAATATCAGCGTCAGTCATAGCACTTGGAGCAAACCCTTTTACCCTAACTCTTTTACCGTCATTATCAACAAAAGCAAAACCATTGAGAACTAGACCTGCGTTAGAGTGGCTACGTTTCATTGTCAAATATAAGCTTATAAGTTGTGCTTTTGGTATATCAACACCATTAAAATTAACTTTTGTATTTTTAATTTCTGCAAGATATTTCTTATGAGAACTTAAAAAGTCGTTATAGTCAGACTTAACTTCCATTTCTGCAATTTCTGAATCTGCTGCAGCATTTCTAAGCTCGGTCATCATTTCGGTATAAAAACCATTGCTTTCATACCTGTCCATACGTCTAGCAACTGTCATAGGGTCGCCAAATGTTTGCATATACGCACTTCCCGTCAATTTCCCAAATATGCCTACTTTGATTTTTTCATTATCGTGAATTGTATTGATATAGCGTTCCGCTTCAGGTATTGCGTCTATCCATTTTCCTTGCTTATATACCCTATTATAATTTTCAACAAAATTTACAAAATAAGACATTACGTCCCTCAACAATTTTAATTCTGTTGTTGAGTAATTTTTCTTCGCTTGAGATAAAGTATCAAGCATAAAAGCAACGTCCTCATTGTAACTGTTTTCTAATAAAGGGTTTTCCATTGTGTACCATTGACGCAAGTTAGCTATAACTCTATGTGTTCCTGCATTATTTAGGTTTCCCCTGTTTTTTATTTTTGCAAGACTTTCAATAGATTGTTTGAATATATCACTTTTGAAATCAGTCGCATTTAGGAATGTGCCCAGCTTTAAGTCTTTCATTTTTTGAGCTTTGTCAAGAATATTGTTTGTTATTGAATTACGCTCATAAACGTCTTTAACTTGTTGTCTAAGACTAGATATTTTTTGAGTATATTTTTCAACTAATTTACCATATTTTGATTGACTTCCTTTCTCGTCGTAAGCCAAAAGTATATCTCGTACAATTTGTTGTTTAAGGTTATCAAGTTTTGTTTGGTCGCCATATTCGCTTAGCATTTGCTTATCTATTTTTTTATTTAAGCGTTCTCGTGCTGCGTTATAAGCGTCAATCATTTCAAAAAAATGGTCGGCTTCGTTAACTGCTGTAAAAGTATGTAGCCCCATACTCTCCATTTCGTGAGCTATTTGGTCTGCACCAAACCCACCGTTTTTAGCTCCCCACTGCATAAATATTCCGTTTTTAGTGTCGTATTTGTAGTTTATTTCTCCCTTAATACCTTTCAGGTCAAACTTATGCCTCTTGCCGTTAAGATAAGAAACAAGTTCTCTATCAGAATCATCAACAAAATCGGAATAATTAGACCACATATCTTCCATTACAGCATTTTCAACGATATAATCAGCAATTTTTAAGGCAACAGTTCCTCTATACCCCTCGTTTGCTCCGTTTAACTGCTTGAAAAGATAGTCTATCGCTTGCGTCTTAGATTTACCTGTTAAGTTTGCAACATAACGCTCGTCTATGTTTAACCTATCTGCGATTATATCATTTATAATCACTTCAGCGTCAGCCTTTGAATAAACCTTTAACTTTGTGTTATTTGCAACAAATTTAGCACGTTGTGCCTTTGACAAGCCACCAACAGCCCTATTATCTTCATCTTCCTGTAAGGCAAACCTAATGTCGTCAGGAAGATTTTTTATTAAAGCACTTCTTTTGTTTGTGTTTTCGTCATACAGCTCAATCTTAATACCTTGTTCTTGGAAGAATTTTATTATTTCAGGACTTGTATTTACAGGAGCAATAACTTCTATAATTTCCTTAAAATTTACAACTCTCTCGGGTTTTGCCTCAAAATATTTAACAGGTAACTCCGCCACCTTTTTAGCAAGTCTTCTAATATTTAATATCTCAGAGTCTGATATATCAATTCCATAATCTCTCTTTATCAATCTCTTTGCTTGCTCATTTGTTTTTGTTGAAGCAATAATATCAAACACGGCATTTAATGCAATCTCTCTGTCTTCCAAAAAATTCCCTGTTTTTATTTTTGAAGAAACACGGTCTGCTATTTCGTGAAGCTCGTTGTTGCAATCTTCATATAATTTTGCACTATTTTCAGAAGTTTCTTGCAGAATATTTTGGTCTTGGTGCATTTCTGCGATACTGTCATATCTTTTACTTACGGCAGCTCTAATTTCTCCAATACCATAACCAAAAATATTTCCGCCCTCGCTATTTTTAGAGCCAAGTTCTTTCATAAGTTTTACGGCGTTTTCCGCATTGTAGTTTTCGTGTAATGATTCAAAACTACGTGGAGTTCCAGAATAAGTATAATAATCTTTATTATTCCTTAGGTATTTTTTATCTAAAACTTTATCAACAACGCTAGCAACATAGTCATTAAACTGCTTGTCTTTGTTTAATTTTTCAATAGTATCGTGTCTTGTTTGATATTCATCTACGACTTTATTCACTTTTCCTTGAGCAATTTGTTTGTCTGAGTTGTATTGTTTTTCAAGGACGTCGTATGCAGGCTGGTATTCTCTAGCCTCTTCCAACTGTTTAATGTATCTTTCATAGCTAACCTGTATTAGATTTTGCTTAAAAGTTTTTTCTTGTTGCGATTTAGCTTCTTGTACAAAATTATAAAACTCATCTTGCAGCTTTTGATTATTAAGAAATTCATCAAAAGAATAATCTTTTAACAAAAAGTCTTTTATTTTACCATAATCAAATATTACATTTGAGTAACTAGGGTCTTTATAAGCAATTTCTTTTTTAACATTAAATTCCTTTAGGTAGTACTTTATGAAATTGTCATTATATTTTAGACTATCAATAATTCTTTTTCTACTATTCCCCTCTGCAAAATCATTTGCTTCAAGCATACTTACGCTTGTATCTATTTTTTCAGCCAAAGCTTTCAACTCTTTTTCGTTTAGAGAATAATCAACTTGTGGAAATCTAGGAGAGTAAGCGTCCGCAGAATATACTTTGTTATCAAAACCTATTTGCGGGTCAATAGTATTAGACTTAAAAATCAAGCTTATGTTTCCAAAATTTTCGTGCTGCATTGTGTTTTTAATAATTGCAATACTTGGCATAGGTAGTCCGCCTAGCTCTATAGTCTGCAACAACTTTTCTTCGGTTGTGTTGTGTACAGCAACAAGATTTTTAATGTCTTCATTACTGTCTAAAGCATAACGAATATCATTGTCTATTGTTGGGTTAATGTTGTTTATTTCTTTTATTTGGCTAGAATCAAATGCAACATAATAACCTTTTTCTTTGTTAAATATTCCGTCATAGCCTTGCTTTCTTATTTCTTGCAAAAGTTTTTGAGTATCTACTCTGTCTTTATATTTTGCATTATACAAGTAAGAATCAAGGTCAAATGTGCCCCTATAATAATCTCTTAATTTATTGATAACTGAAGACTTGTGCACCAAATCAACTTCAAGAGGGTTTGTAAGATTTAAGTACGCAGCAATTACTCTACCATTCTTTGATGAGTAGCGACTTGTAGCCTCAGTTTTTGATTTTGTAAAATAAAAGCCTTTGCCTAACAACCCTGTAGATTTTGATTTAGAAATGTCAAAAACGTTAAAATCGTTATTTTTAGTTCCGTGATAAACAACAAGTAAATTTCCTTTATTATCAACCACCTTACTATCATTAAAATATTTTCTTTGGGTGGCGGACAATTTGTTTCCGTCCGAATCAACTTCAGGCAAAGCATATCTTATATCAGCAGACTTTGTAGGTTGAGTGTTTTTAATGTCCTTAATTTGGTTTGACTTAAACGCAATATAAAACTTTCCTTTCATATTTACGTCAGGTTGGTCTGTAGCAGGTTTATTTACTATTACTCCGTCGTAATTTTCACGCAACCACTTTCCAAAATCAAAATTTTCTATTTTTTCTGTATAAGTAAAGCCGTTTTCTTGAATTTCCCTACGTGAAGCTTTGTAATAAATATCATCTAAGTCCCTTATATTGTCTATAACGAGTGGGTTTTCAATATTCAAATAAGCAGAAACAACTCTACCTCCAACAGACTTTCCGTTAACCGATAAACCGTGTGTGTAGTTGTCAGCATAAGCAATGTCCTCAGTAAAGTACATTCCTGCACCATAAAGCCCACCATAACCGCTCTTAAATGTATTAAAATAAGAGCTTGTCCCGTGATAAACAGGCTTTAGTTTACCTTGTTCATCAACGACTTTCGTATCGGCAAAGTATTCACGTTGTTTATCAGTTAAAACTGTACCATTTGAATCTGTTTCAGGAAGTGCATAACGCAAGTTGTCTAAATTACTTTTTTTTGCGAGCATTTTCCTGTATTTTTCAACAATAACGTCCCTTTTAACGTCAATATCAGTACCAAAATCAATTCTTTGTCCACCCGCAAAAAATTCAGCTAAAAATTCGCTTTCTTTTAGACTGAAATCAGCCAGCTGCCAATCTTTAGCAACAGAATCTACCGCATTAAAATAATTTTCGCCAAATAATTGCTTAACCTCTTTCCTAAAACTCTTGAAAATATCAGGATATTTCCTTTCAAGATTATGTAATCTTTCGTGATTATTCGTAAGAGTTATATCTTCGTCAGCATATAATCTTAAATAAATAGTATCGTGCTGAGTTGAATATAAACCCAAAACATTGTCATAATAGACATTGTTGCCATTTACATTAAAACCACTGACAGTATATTTTGTTTTGAAACCAAGTTTAGCATTTTCAGCTCTTATATCTTTTAATATAGGCAGTAAAGAATCTTCTTTAATGCTTATATATGAAATAAATTGATTGACGCCAATATTATCAATCTTTACTTCTGTATGATTTCCCTCTTTTAAGATTTTTAGATATTCTTGTCGGTCTGTTTTGGTTTCCAGCCTTGCTTTTTTGCTATTTTCTGAAAAATCTCTAAGGGAGCTGATTTTATCTGTCCGTTGTTGTCCTTGTATGTTACCCACATTGTTTCTTTCTGAGTTTTCTTTTCCATTTTCGGCTCCTTTTTGATTATTATAACCATTATTATCATCTTTTGCAAGTGCATAGGTGTTTGTCTGCTCGTTTATAGAGGTCATTTCGGTTGCATTATTGCCTTGATTGTGTGCAGAAAACTCATCAAATAACTTCTTGTAACGATTAAACAAAGATTTCGCCTCTTTTGATAGCTTTACGTCTTCAGAATAAGTGCTAGTTGACTTTTTGAAGAAATTTAATATTTTTTCTTTCAGTGTAGGCTTTGTTTCGCACAATTTTTCCAAAATATTTTTATTTGTAAGTATTCCCTCAGAATAATGAGCGTTTATTTCCTCTATAAGTTCAACAGAACCGCCCCTACCTTGTTTTCTATAGCGATTTACAATAGCTTCTTTTTCCTCTTTCGTCATATTTTTGACGCCTTGTTCTAAAATTGTTCCGCCGTCAGCAGTTTTTCTTATAGCGTGGTCTAATTCGTGTATCAAAATTGCTTCGTGAGTACGCTTTGCGTCAGGGTTAACAACAATTCTGTTATTTTTACCGTCGTAAAAGCCGTCAGCGTAGATATTTTCGCCCGTTTTGGTATTCTTACCAACAATACATATCTCTTTATTAAAGACGATATTTAAGCCACTATGGGCTGAAACACGTGCATACGATAAAACGTCTGCTTCCGCTATTCCTGCTGCCCTACCTTGCCTAATAACTTGTCTTACCATACTTTGACTAGGAGCATTAAGCTTGTTATAGTCTTTAATATTTTCTTTTGCGTAAGAATCTATTTCTGCAGCTTGACGTTTTAACTCTGATTCTTGTTCAAGTTGTTGTCTAACTTCGGTGGCTACATTTTGAGCTTCCGTATTAAGTTGTTTTAATATCTTATTTACTTCACTCTTTGTAAGCACTTTAGATAATCTTTTACTTGTATAATCATAAACACGATAATTGTCGCCGTCTTTAATCACAGCAATTTGATTGTCGCCTTGATAGTATCTAACTATACCGTCTTCTTTCATATTAAGAAGTCTAGGTATGCGTTGAGCTGTATCAGGACTAACATTTTCAGCGTCTTTAACAATTAAACGTTCTTTTTTATAGAGTTCTACTCCGTCATTTTGTACAAACTCGGTAATCTTTTCTTGAAACTCAGAATTTGTAAGAGTTTGCCAATTTTCTATACCTAGTTTTTCGCCGACAGCTTTAATTTCTGAATCGGTGGCGGTTTCAATAAATCTGTTTAAGTCAACTTGAGAGCTTAGCTTTTCTCCCATAAGAGTTGCTTCTTGAAACTTTGCAGTATTCATTGTTATTTGACCTGTAGCGTCAGCAACAGCTAATGTTCTAAGAATATCATTGTTTTTTAATGCTGTCGCAAATGACTTAGGGTTGTTTATTTCAATACCACTACGTATTTGGTCTGCAGTGAATGTAATAGGTTTGCCTTTTGCGTCTGTATAACCATAAGACGTTAATCTTTGTGCAATTAAGTCGGCATTATTGACAATATTTTCTGCACTTCTTGTAACAATAGGAGAAAATACAGCCATAGTATTCGCCTGTTGTAGAGAGCCTAAAAGCATTTTTTGTTTAACTGTGGTTACTTGACCATTGGTTTTGTTTAGGCTTGTTTCAAGTTCATTATAAATATTTTGCACTAACTCAAAAGCAGGTTGACCTGTTTTATGTTCTGACTCATAAGTATTTAATTCACGTGATAAATCTAGAACATTGTTCGTCTTGCCATTTTCGTTTATTTTATTGCCTTTTATAGCGTTTATACCATTTCTTATAGATACGTCAGCACCGCCCATAATTGCACCACTTAAACCACCTATTAAAGCGGCATAGCCAACTTCTTGAAATGTTGCATTTTTAGCGTTTGGGTCATAGGTTAAACGAGCCCATACAGGGTCAAGTATTTCAGATAGTCCCTCTTCAAAAGCTTCGCCGATAAAACCCTTAACAACAGCTTTCCCAAAAGTTTCTCTTGTAGCTGTTTTTGCGACTTCCTTTCCAAAAGATTTACTGATATTTTTTACAACCTGACCTGTACCAGCTCCAATACCTGCAGAAATACCCTCTACAGCACCCTCAGTTACACCAACTAAGGCTCCATAACCAAACTCTTTTCCGCCAAGTTCGCCTGTTTGTCTATAGGCTTCCTTTGTTGCATTGCCTGCAGCTCCCAAGCCTGCAACCGAAGCAGATATTAAACTTGCTGCAACAGGAGATAATGTACCTCCTGAAGCAACAGTTATAGCACCAGCAACAGCTACGGCAGCAATAGCAGGCAAGCTTGTACCAATGCCACCCGCTACGTCGCCTACAACTTGCCAACCTTTAGAGGGGTTGTACCATTCATCGGCGTGTCCATAATCGACCCAATCGTTAGCAAATTGTTGCTCAGCCCAATCATCTGCACCAAACAATTTCGCCAAACCACCTGCAGTATAGTCCCATATACCCTCAAGAGAGCTTAAAATGCCTAAGCCTAGTTTTTCAAAAGCATAGCCTATACCACCAAAGAAGCCGCCATTGTTTTGTGCCCTCACCTCTTCGGTTTCTGCTTCATTTACTTGTTGAGCATAAAGAGCATTGTTTTTAACACCACTCAATTTAGCCAATGTTGACGAAGAGCCATTTTTGGCGATTAAATCGTTTGTTTTATTTTCGTTATTAAATTGAGCTAATTTTGAAAGTGTTGACATAATAATTCCTCCGTTATATTCCTAAATATGCGTTGATAGCATTTTGCAAGCTGTAACTATCGTTATCATTTTCAACAATTACCCAACCTTTAGAGGTATAGATATACATATCTCCGTATGCAACAATAAGTTTTCCAGCAGTTTCATTACTATTCGCTTTATCTCCGTGTAACCAAGTCCAACCACCCTCACGAGCAGGGCTCTTGTTACTATAGCCTGTAGCAATTCTATTAAGCTCTTTAATAAGTGTTTCATCTCCAATAGCATTACCGCATTTAAGGTCATATTCTTTGCCGTTTCCTTTACGCTTTGAGCTACCGATTGTAATATCAATATCGTCGTTTTTACGTCCAGAGCCAAGACCTTGAACATACCAACCGCCATTGCAAGAGCTTTTACTTTTAGCATTAAGAGTTTGTTTGATACTATCATAATCACTCTTAGACAATTTTCCTGCATTATAAAGTTCATCAATTTCTTTATTTGCATTGACACAATCTTTAATTTTTTGAGTATAATTGCCACCGTAATCTTTTTCCATTACGCCACTAACTGAACTCTTAACATAGTTGTTGTATATAGATTGTCTTTGCTCAGTTGTGATTTTACCCTCACTAAAGTATTTTTCAACATTATCAATAGTTGCTTGAATAGACTCGCCTGTAGCGTCGCCACTAGAGATACTGTTGTCCATATCTTCTTTAATCTTGTTAGATAATTGACTCTTAAGCTCTTCATATTGTTCCTTGCTAATTAAGTCCATTTTATACATATTATCAAGGTAGTTATTATCAAGTTGTGAGCCGTATTGAGCAATATTGTCAAGAGCGTTAGCATAATTCTCTTTATACTTATTGTTCTTGTATGTTTCTGCTGCACCTGTAAGATTGTTAATATCTGCTTCAGATAAACCATACTTATCAGCAAGGCTTTTAAGTTGTTCGCTATCATACGTACCATTGTTTGCATAATTTAACAATTCAGAGTAAGCACTCTTTTTCTCTTCCTCTTTTTGTTGTTTGTATTGTGCAAGAGCAGCGTCATTGTTAGCCATATTCTCTGTATAAGTTGTTTCTGCAGATAGATTACTTTGTCCAGCATTTTGCTCAATTTCAAGCTTTGCATTATTGGCAACATAATTTGCATTGTTTTTTGTTTGCTCTGCATTTGCGTTGGCGTTTTGGGTTTCAGCTCTTTGATTTGCATAAGCCTGAGCGTTTATATAATCACTATAACCGCTTCCCGTTAAGCCCATATTTGCAAGAGTTTCAGCCTGAGCACCATAAGTAGCTTTATTTTGTTCGTAGCTAGACCTTGCGTCAACCACACTTCTTTCACGCTCTTTTTCGGCGTTTTGTTCTGCTTGTTGACGTTGTAGTTCTGCTTGTTCTAAAGCTCTTTGTTTTTGGTCTTCTATCATCTCTTTTTGTCTATCAAGATTTTCTTTGTACATTTCGCCTCTCTTCCTCAAAAACTCCTCGTAGCTGTCGATAGGAGCACTATCAGTTCCTACAGGAGCGGTTGTACCGTCTTGTGTTTGAGATTGAGAATTGTAAGCCGCCACCTGTGGAGAGTTTGCTGAATATGATTGAACAGTAGGGACAGCACCTTGACTGTTTGCTGCTGTATTCATATAGTTTCCATAAGTACCAACGGCATTTGTATTATTGATTTTAGTGTTCTCGTTAATTTTATAACCGTAATAATCAGCTGCTTTACGCACCATATTACGTGTTTCATCACTAGATTGAGAAGAATATTGTTGTTGCCACCAGCCAGCGTCGTGTCCGCCATATAAAGTTCCTGCATTGTTTTGATAGCTTGTATCTACTGCAGGTTGTGCTATAACGTTTTGCTGAACTGTAGGCGTTTTTTGTTGTTCTAAAGTTAAGTTTTTATCATAACTTGTATCTAACTTAGACTTTGCCATTACTCATACCTCCATTTATTTGAGATTTTAAGTATTCTTCATACTCTTTGCGAGTATTTAGCTCTTCATTTTGACTATCTAACTGAGCTTGCATTTTTTGTAAAAGTTGCTGCTTCTCAATAGTCATTTTAATACGTTCAACGTTATCGTGAGCAAATGGGTAGTGTGTTCGTTCCATATTTTGCCAGAAGATAAGCAAAGTTTCTAGGTCTTGTGGGTTGCCATAAGCACCTGCTTGAAAGTTTTGCCTGTTTTCTTGCCACAAAGTTTCTCTTTGTTTATCAACGTCAATAGAAGCGTCTGCTGAGAATAAATACTCATCATTGTAATACCATTCCCCTGCGTCATCTCTCTCTAAGAAGTCATATCTGTTAAACATACAGTTTTGAGTTTTACCTTGAGCGTCTTTATATGCTGCAGGTCTAGGCTCATCGGCATAAGCCAAATAATATTGAAATATAATTTTGTCTATTTCGGCATAAGCAGCATTTTTCATTTGACGTTTACTGTCAAGACGTCCTGCCGCCTGTTGAACTTGTATTTGTTTGGCTTTACCACTTTGTGCAGAGCTGTCATATTGCCCTTGATAACTATCTGTAATACCTAAGATACGCTTTGCTTGGTCGTATAGTCTTTCTGCTTCAGCAATATCTCTTGAAATATCAACCTGCAAGTCAATTCTTCCATAGAGTTTTGCATTGGCTTGGTTTGCCCTAAACACTTTCTTAAAAAGGCTATTATCAAGCTCTCCATTAAAGTTTTCAGGTACTATAGGAAATACGCCACTACCTAAGCATTTTTGTATAATTCTTGATTCTATCTTGTTTATACCTTGTTGCTGAGGACGTATAGCTTCACAATCTGATTGTCCTAATAAACTTTTTTCTTGAGATATATTTTTACGAATAACAACAGGAAGAAGATTTGGCGTGTAATAAGGAAGTTTTGTTTGTTCCATTTTAGGTACTTGAATCTCAACCATTTTAGGTAATACAACACCGTTTATATTTTCAAGTGCAACGCTGCCGTCCTCATTGATTGCTTGCTGTTGTTTTGTTTCCATTACAACTTGTCCGTCTTCTATAATCTCGCATTGAGCAGATATTACACCGCCGTCAGATAGATTTATATCTCTATCAACTTCTTCATATTCATCGTTCTGAAGCTCGTATTTAGGCTTATCGCAATTACAAATTTCTTTACGTTTACCACAATTTTTGCAAACATATATTTTCCTTGCGTAATAATCTTCAATATCAGATATTTCTGTATCGCCCGACCAAATGTATTGACAAACTTTGTCATTCTCGTTTTTGTAATAACAAACATACAAAGTTGCTGTCTTATCGTCAGCGTTTTCATCTGATTCTGTTTCATCTGCAACTGTAGGACGAACACCGTACTTTCGTACAATATCGTCTTTAGTTGTTTCAAACTGTACAAAACAATATTCCATTTCTGCAATATCGTAAATATTTGGTTGTCCTGTAAAGTCGTTTGGGTTAATACAGCTCAATTTAACGTCGCCCACAGTGTTATGAGTACGTATAGAGTTGTCCCATTCAACCAACCAAACAGAACCGCCATAAATAGGGTTAAACCTTTCGTCAATATCGTTTAATTTTTCAAAAGGCAACTCATCACGTTTATTTTTAAGTAGCGTTTCAATACTCTTTGCATTTCGCTCATTTTTTTCGCTATACATTTTTACATTTACAGAGGGGTTAGGAATATAGCTTGTAACCTGACTTTCTATCAGCTCATAGGTAACGTTTCTTACCTGTTCTGCTGGAGTGTCAGAGCCGTCTATATTTGTGTCGCCCTTGTATTGCTTAATGTTTTGGTCTAGTTTTTCATACATTTTATCTGCATTTGACCTAGCTTCATTATAAAGCTCTTGAAAGAACGCTAACTTTGTTTGATTTTCATACTCTATTTTCATAGTTCAGGTTCTCCATATCTTTTAATAATCAACTGTCTTTCCTCTTCACTACGTGCATTGTAATAATCTTCTAGCTGGTCTGGACGATATTTTACTTTTCTGCTTTGTTTAGATTCAGGCGGTTGTGTCCAATAAATTGCAAAGTATCTCAAAGCGTCAGGTGCGTGAGTTAGTTCGTGTGGCTCTTTAGCACAATCATCAGGGTTTTTCTCATCTATTTGAATTTGAGGCAAAGTCCTAATTAAATTTGGGCAAGTTCTAAATATCTTGAATTTAGAGTATTTAGAGCCGTCAGGTGCTGTTAAAATTTTCATAAGTTCTTTAACCTGTAACCACCCTGCAGACCTATCGTTGTTTGATTTAGTGAGTTCAAGACCATTTTCATAAAATACCAAAGCTTTACTTTTCCCTGATTCTTGATTTCTGTTCCATAAGTCAGGAGGAGCAAGCCTTACACGTGGTTTATACCACTCATCTACTGTGCCGTCTTCATTCTCAACTAATTCAGCAACTTTTACTCTAGCAGCTGCGTCAGATATGATTAAGCCGCTTTCATAAATCTCGTGAAATACATATACATTCTTTTCGTTATCTATTGCTACTTTATAATGAGCAAACATATCTAGCCCATAGTCCATAGTGTTGTATATTGACCAATCTTCAGGTATCTTAAATGGTTCACAAGTATGTAGGTTATAATCAAACTCATTGAAGTAACTACCACCCAAATTGCTTAATGCTTCTTCAGCTGTTCTAGGGTATTCTTGTTTTACCTTAACACCTAAATCTCTAGCCGTGCTTTCGTACCATTCTTGCGTTCTACGAGGGTCTGAGAACACAGAAAGGAATATTTTATGGAAAGCGTTATCTTCTACCCACAAATTTTCAAAAAGCGTGCCTTTTTTGATTGTAGATAAGCCAATAACCTTACCACCCGTTGGACGGTTAATAGTTGGGTATGCAGAAGTCCATATCTCTTCTGCATACTCTTGAAACGCCCACTCGTCCAAAAGCAAAATGTTTCCTGTAAAGGAACGTCCTGCAGCAGGCGAAGCAGGAAAAGCTTTGAACGTTGATATAAGTTTCCCCTCGCCGTCTGTAATAATTACAGAAGTTGAAGTTGCACGCCATATCAAGCCGCCACCCTGCAATATTTCAGGCATATTGTCTAAGATGACACTCATACGCCTTACTAACTCTTTTGCGTCGTCCTCAGTCTTAGATAGGGCGACAACTGTGTGTCCAAGATTGAATATCAAATCGTGTGTACAAAAGTATAATGCTATCCACGTGATACCCATTTGTCTTGCTTTCAGTATCAGGTTAAGTCTAAATCTCTCAAAATCTAATAATGTTTGATTCTGAGCGTCCCAACCTCTAAACGGAATAATTATCTCAGGAGAATCCTTGTCTTCTATTACGCAATAATTGTTAGCCCAATAAACTAAGTGTGTTTTACAGTATTCAAATTCGGCTTTAAGTATCTTATTTACATAGTCGTTATAATTGATTACTGAGTGAGGAATATTACTCGTTTTTTTGCTTGGCATTTAGACGCTTCTCCACACGCTCTATGAGAGCTTTTGTTTTATCGTCAATAGCCACTTCTTTGATATTTGTATCAATCTCTTGCTTGTCTTTCTGATTATGATTGTTTACAGCTTCAAATTTTGCATATACAGGGTTGTATAAGCCTGTAACAGCCATTGACGTAAGCTTTCCTAATTGTATTTCTTTTGCACGTGCGTAATAGAACTTAAATCGGGGACTAATCTCAGTCCAATTTCTCACAGTATCTGCAGTTACACCTAAACTTGCTGCAAACAATTCAAATGTTGGGTAAGCCTCTGGAACAATAATAGGTGTTCTACTTGTCAATTCGCCTTTGTAATAAGTTTCCTTGTATTCTACCCTTGTTGCAGGCTTATTAAAGAACTCAATAATCTTGTCGCAGTACTCTTCTTTATACTTACAGGCAGCCTTATTATCTTTTTCAAATCTAGTTTCTTTGCCTATGGTGTTACCTTTTTTGAATTTTGTTGATTTCTTCTTACTTTCTTGACTCATTTCGTTTCACTCCTCATAAAAACAAAATAAGCCCAATTACTCCGTTTTGGAATAAAAGGGCTCTAACCTCAAAGGGTATTTGGCACATTATCTATTATTTATCTTATCACATACTTTAGGTTGTTTTGTCATTATTTATTATGCGATAAGCTGAACCGTGTCTAATATACTTTAATTTATATATATAATAACTCTACTAGAAATAATTTAATATAATATATATATTTATTATTATAATAAAGCTAACTCTTTTGCAATATCGTAAATCAGTTTTCTTCTTCTCCTGTAGTATGCGTCTTTAGAAATGAGCATTGAAGCGGCAGAAAACTGAAAACCACGCTTTTTACTTATATCACTCAACATATCTTTCCTGATACCAGCTTCAATACATTCAAGGGCTTTGTCAATAGCTGTATTTAGGAATATGTATCTGTCAAGCACCTCTCCTGTGATAGAACCAAATTTTATGGCTCTTTCTCTGCGGTTGTAGTCTGAACATACCGCTTTTACCAACTCAACAACGCTTGTTGGTATATCGTACTTAAAGTACATTTTCTGTCTTGCCATAGACGCCTCCTACAAACGTGGCTCACTTCTTCCGCCACCTGATTTGTTATCTTTTGTTCGTAGTTCGTTGTATTCCTCAAGCCATTCAATAGGTATAGGTTGTTTGTTATTCATATACCGTATCATAGCACGACAAATATCATCTGCTCTCTGCTCATCGTGAATATAGCGTGGTTTCAACCCTAAAGGAGGCTTTATTTCACTCAACTTAATTCTGATAAGACAGTCGCTCAGTGTTCTGTAGTTTGTAGGTCTTGTTATTCTTCCGCTAGGAGATTCGCACGTTACACAACTCTGACAAAACTCTGTATTTTTGTTTAAGCAGTCTTTGCAGTTAAATTCGTTTTCTTGCATTAGATGAACTCCTTTTACTCTTGGTAGGTTTTTGCTCATCTTTTGCTTGATTCTGACTTCTTTCTTTAGCCGTCAGATAAATTGTAAAGGTGGCGGCTAAAATCGCCGCACCGCCAAATATCAGCCCCACACATAAAGCAATCATCTTGCCTGCTGCAAGTGCAATAATTCCACATACAAAGCTGATACTAACTATTAAAATTAAAACACACACGTCTTTAATTGTCATACCTGTCCTCCTTGTTTGTCGCAAGATTCATAAATGCCCTCATTTTACCGCTGTCAATTATTTTCTGTGCCTCTCTAATTGTTTCAAAAGTCTTATCTGTAATTTCCTGTTGTGTTTTCTTAAGCTTTAACCCAACAGGGGCAACACAGGAATTTCTTACAAAAGCAAACAGTTGAAGCTGTAAGTCTTTTACCTTTTTCTCAGATTCACTTAGCTTGTCTGCAAGTTGATTGTTTGCTGTTATAGCTAACTTATATTCGTTGTGAATAGAATCATAATCTTTTTTGCTGATAACTTCCGCCGCCTTGTTCATCTTTTGATTATTAAGGCGTTCTCTGAGATTTTTTAACTGTTGATTTTTATCAACAAACTCAACTTTAACTCGTGGTTTAAGTTCTTTGATTTCTTCCTCAGTCCAACCTGCACCCTCAAACCAAGCACCAACTATACCTTTAGCAAATTCTTTACAATCTTTCATAAGTTCGTCATATTCGTCGTCTTGAGTATTAAAAACAATTTGAATATTTATTGGCAACTTTTTCACTTTGACTCTCCTTTTAGTTTCTCAATTCTATTGTTTATATAATCTAAAACCTGCGACCTTTCAAAAACTTGTATTGGTTCTTCTTGAGCTCCAAATATTGTAGCATATTTTTCTTCTTGTAAGCCATAAAACAACTCCTCCAACCTGCTAACAGCAAATTCTTTTTGTGTTTCTTTTAAGTCTTTAATTTGTTTATGTAAAGATTTAATATAAATCACTAATTGATTTTTGGTTGGCTCAATTTCGTTGCCGTTTTTATCTCTAAACTCAAATTCGTCTATTTTCATTTTTTTGCCTCCTAGTTCTTTTATTTGATTATCTATTTGTTTAGCTATTTTTTCTTTGTTTTTGTTAAATGTATCTAACGCACGTATCTTAGCTTTCTCACACTCTTTGTTAAATTGGGTTAATTTGAAACCAACAAGGAAAAAATAAAAAGGAATACCAGCTATTAGTAAAATAAAAATTATTATTAAAATAATAGCGTTTATGTCCATTATTTACCACCCCCAATCTGTAGTAAATACTCGTGTTTATCAAGCCTACTTGCAAGAGCTAACATTTTCATATCTTCTTCTGTTAAAGTATGTTTACCACTCGGTTTTGATTTATTAGGTGGCGGAAAAATACTGTTTGCTTGCACAAAAGCTGAGTAAAACGTGTCTAATTCTTTTTTGAAAAAATGAGCATAAAATTTCAACTTAGCTTCAAACTCTAAAAACTCTGCAGCTGTACACCTAATAAAGTAATGTTTAGTTCCTCTCCAACTAAACAAACCTTTCGTGTCGCCATTTTCCTTACCTACTATTGAATATAGAACTTGATTCGCCAACTCAGCAGCTTTATAAACCTTAGGCATTTTAATATCAAATTCTTTAATTAAGTCTTCGCTAATTTCTTCTTCATTGATATTGTATTTTTGCATAAGCCCCTTGAGTAGCTTCTGAGCGTTTTCTTTTTCTCCACCTATACCTCTATCAGCTAAAGCTTTAATCTTTTTTATCAAATCTTCCTTATTCATTCTCTCCACCACCTAGTTCTTTAATGTATTTGTTTTTCAAGTTCTTCTTCTAGTTTGATTAGCAGTCCGTTGACTGTTTGTAAATTTTTACTCGTCTCACCTATTCCAAATCTGAGGCATTTGTCGTCTCTATTATATTTATCCTTTTCTAGCTCCGCTTTAATCGACATTATATAGTCTTTCTCAACGATTTCTCTTTCTTTTCTTACTGCATTTAGTAAAATTTCTAATTCAAATTTAGTTAATATCATTATTCTCTTCGCCTCCTAGCTCTTTAATGCGGTTGTTAATAAAATCTATAAATTGTTTATCTTGCTCGCTCAAGCACAACTCTTGTCTTGCTACATCAAAATATGTAGGTCTATTCCTAAAATTATCCAATGTCAATTTCAACTCTTCAATGGCAAGTTGTTTTTGTGCTTGTTTTAATTCTTTTTTATGCTTATCTTTAATTTCTTTTAAGTGATATTTTGTTTCGCTACTTAAAACAAATAGCATAAGGTCTAAATGTTCAATATCTTCAACATTATATTTTTTCATACAAGTTTCAAAGTTGTTTAATTTTTCTTCGAGTTGTTGGTTTTCTTCAATCAATTCATTAAAATGTTTATTATAATCGCTATCCAGTTTATCAATTTTCTCGTTATAAAAATCTTCTAATTTCTGATTACCTTTATCTCTAATTTTTTCAAGTTCTTTTATTCTTGCGTCTTGTCGATTAAGTAACTCTGTAACTAAATCTTTGCGTAAATACCACTCATCTGATTCAGTATCGTGAATTTCACAAAATGCTTCGAGATAACTTTCAAGTTTGTATCTTTCTTTTTCTACCATAATTACTCCTTTTTGACAATTCCAATTAAATCTGCGTCGGTATAACCAAAATCAACAACATAGATTGCTGTATCGCCAACTTCTATTTTGGTGTGCATAAGTTCAGGAAAAATATCTATCTCGATAAAGCCATTTACATAATCATCAAATACATAGACACAGCAATCTGTTACTTCTAATATTGTTGCTTCTCTCATACTTTCATTTTCATAAAATTCGATTTTCTCCTGAAGTTTTTTGTTCTCCTGAAACAAAAATATTGTCCCTATCATTATCAGAAAAAGCATTATAAAAAAGAAACTAACGCAAATAATTACCAATCTTTTATTTTTCACTTTTCCCCTCCTGAGTTAAAGCACATTGTTTTATAAACTCTTCATCAAGTAGCATTTTCTTTTTTGTAAGTTCTTTATAGCACGTAGTGCATAAATCTAATGTTTTACCTGCAATTTCTATCTCTGATATGATTTCCGTTTCCGTATCGTCGTTATAGATAGTTTTTCCGTCCACCACTACTAAATAATCACTATCAACAAGGGTTATAGGCATTGTTTTCCCGCATTTATCGCATTTAACAAACTTCATACAACAACCTCCTCAAGGGCTTCCTGTATTCTGTTGATTGACACTTCGTACGCTGTAAATTTTTTATTACCGTCATCAGTTTTCTTTTCATAAACACGACTTTGAAATCTACCTTGCACATTTACTTTTGCACCAACATTTAGGTTTGAAATAAGAGAAGCAGTACGCCCCCAAACAATACAAGGAACATAATCAGATTTTCTTCTTTCTCTGTTTACAGCCAATATAATATCGCAAATATCTCGTCCAAGAGGCGTTGTTCTATATACAGGGTTTTTACAGAAATAACCTGTCAATTCAACCTCATTTAGGTCTTTTATGTATTCTTTTACAGATTGAACAAAAAGAATGATTATAAGCCTGCTTTTACCGTCTTGAGATTTGTTATAAGTTCTAATCTGACCTACTAAGCAAACTTTATCTCCAACTTTTACATTTTTGATTAAAACTTGAGATACGTTAACAGGTATAATATCTTCCACTCCACTATCTCTTTTTACCGCCACCGAAAATGAGTAAAAATTTTCTCCACAGCAGTTATATGTTTCAGGGTTTGTTCTAACTTCCCCTGCAATAGTTACATTATTTGAATAATTTTTCATAATTCCTCCGTTAATTTACTTGCATTTGTGCCTTATTCCATAATGTTGAAATAAGGTAATTTTGCTTATTTTTCACTTCGCCCTTAGCACACTTATCTTCTACTTCATAAATCGATTGCACGAGTTCATCTTTCCTTTGTTCGTTGCCAAAAAACTTTAATAAAGATTCTAAAAACTTAATTGTGTCAATATTGCGATTGTTAATTTTTAGTGTTTTTTTCTCTGATATTTCATCAAGAATATTGTTTACAAGCTCTCTAGCTGTAAACGAAGATTCAAAATCAGGACTAAAAGGTTTTGAGGTGTCTGCCCATTCTTGAAAACGCTCATCAATTATATCTCTGTACCATTTTATTGCAGCTTCAAAACTTTCCCATTGTTCTTTGCTTTCAAACTGTTCTTCAGCGGGCTTTTGAGGCAAAACTGTCGGTTTTGCAGGTTCTTCGCCCTGTTCCTCATTTTTCCAACGAGCGTCAGCTGCATTTTTTCTAGCTGCAGATATATCGGCACGCTTTTTTATGTTTTTCAAAACACGTTCAGAGTAAATTTTACCTTTTTTGATTACAAATAGGTCGTAGTTGCGAATTATTGCGTCGCATAGTTCAGGTCTTACTTGTAAGTCGTAGGCAATATTCTCAATATCAGACTCTTTAACATAGCCACCCTCTTCGTGTAAAATTTCTACAAAGCACCAATAAAAGCCCAGCCCCTCAAGTCCATAATCTTTTCTGACGCCTCTCAGGCTCAACCTCGCACCGTAGTCGTGTGGGAAATATTCATTTGACATTTGTTACCTCCTAACAATACTCATCAAAAGTAATTTTTACTTTAGGCTCCATTGCGTATCGTTTTATGATTGCAAGCTCTACTATTTGTGTATCGTCTTTATACGCCACGTCGTTTAGAGCGTCGCAAATAATCTTTGCTATATTATCTGCGTCAGGCTTTGTTAGAGGGAGTAATTTGCCCTCTAACGCCTGAGATTGTTTAACTTTAGAGAAAGACTTAGGTATTGCGAAATACGCCTCAATCTTCATCTTTATCGGCTTATTAAACATACTGTAATTATTTGGTTTTGCTTGCTGAAACATTATTTTGACTAAATTCTCATAAATAACATCCTCTTTAGGTTTAAGTGCCTGAGCATAACCGTGAATAGTTGAAAATTTAGGTCGCCTTTTACCTACAGGAGCTCCTACTACTTCAAACTCCATAAACTACTCCTTTTTGTCATCAGCAAAAAAGTCAAACTCTTCGCTTTCAGCAGAACTTACCTCAATCTTGTCGGTATCTTCAGAATCTTGTACAGGCATTCCATTTACGCCATCTTCAAACTCAACATAACTTACTTCGCCGTTTTCGTTTACAGTTGCGTTGTCAAGGTCAATAGCCTTTTGCATTTCAATACTCATAATTCCCCATTGAGATAACAAGTATCTGAGCAATGTTTTGAAAGCCATTTCTGTAAAGTTTTTATACCAAAATGAACTATATTTATATAATTCATCTTGAGGAATCTTCCCGCTAATATAATCATCATATTTTTGAGCGTTAAAAGCTTGAGAATATGTATCTGCGTGTCTAATCATCTTGTTTTTAGTCCAATAAACCGTTTTTCTAAAACCATTTAACAATTCAAAATAAGCCATATAACCGATTGTAGGTAAGCTATCTCGTTTATCATCATCTTCTATAAACTCAAATAGTTGTTTGCCTGTTGCCTTATCACGTCCTTTATACTCGCCCTCTTTAATTTCTATAACGTCAATATCTTGATATTGTCCCGAACGCATAGCAAGTTGTTTATAACCCTTTGCTCCCAAGATAAATTGTGCAACATAATATTGTTTTCCTGTTGCTTTATCTTTTTTCTTAAAAGGCACCATATAATACTGACCTAATTGTGGGCTAGGGCTAAGTTTAAGAGCCTCGCCCTGTAAGGCTGCAGAAAGTATAGAACCTTGATTACATTGTTGTAAGTCGGGGTTGTTGCTTACAGCAGAAATTATCGCAGTTGTGAAGCTTTGAGCATTTTGCCCTACAGATTGTTGCACAAGGTTTCTAATATTTTCCTTACTCATAAAAACTGAAAATGCAGGTTGTGCATTTGATATACTTCTTTGATTTGTTGTTGTTAAGTTGTTTGCCATTTTACTTTTCCTCCTTTATGGCTGCGAATTTGATATTGTTTTCTCTTAAGAAATGTTGTAAAGCTTTAAGTTGCTCTATTGTTCCCTCAACTTGAAATTTAACAATTTGAATATTGTTCTTTACCTCTGTAGGTTTTTCTTCAACTTTTGGTTCTACAACCGTTTGTATCTCTTGTTCTTGCTTAGCTTTTAACTCAGCGATTTTTGCACGTTCTTGTTTTAATCTTTCATTTTCCATTAAGGCTTCAGAAAGATTAAGTGTTCTGAAATAAAAAGCTTTCAATATTTCTTCGTCTTCAGATTTAAGAGCTTCTATAGCAGTAACCGCCGCCCTAGCATTTGTAACGATATTGTCAATATCAGCTTTGATAGACTTCATACTTGTACTAACGTTTAACCATTTTGGTTGATGAACTTTCTCATAAGGAATAAAGCCTGAAAATTCTGCTATAGCTTCTTTGTAATATTCAATTACAGCTTGTTGCTTTTCCTCTTGTTTTTTAAGCTCATAAGCTTGAATTTGTGTACCGATTTTTTCAGAAACTTCCTTAACTCTATTCACAACCCCGTCAACTTCTGATTTGAATTTATCATAAGGGGTGTTGTAAATTTTACCAATACGAATACGCTCATCATTAAGTGCTTTAGCGAAAGTATTTAACTGAGCCCTGTCCTTTTTAGCCACGTCTATTGTAGAATCGTCGTATTGAACGTTCTCATAGTGTGTTAATTTTTCCTCTACTTGTGCAAGTAATTGTTGATTATTCCAAGCAAGCATTTTTGGTACTAATTCCTCTACAGGTGTTTCCAAAATAAGTGATAATTCTTGTGCCATTGTTTTTCCTCCAAATATTTAATTTTGTTATTGTTTGTCTAAATTTGGTAGCAATAGTGGAGGTCTTTTTTTATTTTCCACATAGCTCCAAAACTCTTTTTCTTTTAAGTAAAGATATTTTAAGTCTTCCAACACGTCTTCCCTGTTGAAAATGTAATGACGTGTTATAAGCTCAATTTCATTATTTGAACCCATTGTTTTGATTTGTGCTTTACAAATAGCAAACTGTTTACCTGTTACAATCAAATAGTGAAGAATTTGTGTGTAATAATAATCAGGTATTTGTTTATTCCATTTGTCCATAGCGTTATGATTGTAAATCTCAGTAGTTTTACCCTCATAAATGCCATTTTCTCCTGTTTCTTTGTCGGTTAACTCTCCGTCAAGTGAAGCAAACATAAAATTTCTTTTATAAACTGTCTGCTTATCAACTTTTACTTTGTATCTCGGGTAGTCAAGAGCAAATAGTTTTACAAGTAAATCTTCAGCGTGCCTGCCGTATTCAACTTGAGGCTTGTCTGATATATCATCAGGTTCTTTTATTCCGACCTTTTCTTCCCAAACCTGCACGTTAGTTTTGAAAGGGCTAAGTCCAAGTATTGCAGCTGCGTCTGAGCCACCTATACCCGTTTTTCTAAACTCTAACCATTCAGGAGAATTGTGCTTAAGTTTGATTTTCTCTAGCTCCATTTTTATACTCCTTTTGCTAAGCAAAGTTTGTGATATTCATTCCAAATATCAGATACAAGATTTTCTCTTGCAATGTCGTCAAGCTTAGCCAGAACACTTGCAGCCTTTCTAAGAGTAAACTTTGATAGTAATTTTTTAGCTGTTGGTGTTTTTGCTTTTGTTTTTTCCGACATAATGTTTCCTCCTTTTGTTAAATTTGTTTCTCCGAGATACACTCGCATAAACCTACATTTAAGCTTCCCGTAAACTGTATTGCGGGAAATCATACATTGACAATGTTTTCTGCTAAGACCTAAGTCCTGAGCCATTTGCTTTGTGTTGTCATAAAGTAAAATAGGTAGCTCGTACTTGTCGTTGGTTATAGCGAGAATTACATTTTCTCGCATAGTTCCACCTCAGTATCAGATTTCAGAACACAAAGCGGACGCACGCCGCCGTTACCGTTGCACGCATTGCCGTAGCCCAGAGTACCGCCCGAGCCGACACCGCGAACGCTGCACGAGTAAATCAAACTATCTCCTGTTAACGTCCACCACCAATCATCAGCGTTTGGTATGAATTTTCTAAATTTTCTGTATTCTTCACAGCTAATCAAAGAAATGTAATCTTTACATTTGCCATAATCAGTAATACCGTCATCAGTAGTTAAATCTCTTTCAAACTCTACAAGGTCTTTTTTGTTGATATTCTCTGTATGTTCAAAACCACGTTGAAAACCTTGCTCATTAAAATTATTCAACTCTTTTCTAAGGCTTGAATTAGCCCAATTATTGCTTTCATCGGTATCAAACGCTCTGTTAAACAATCTATGTTTTGCAAGAACCATAACTTTGCTTGCTGTCCTGTTTAATACAACCCACTCAATACCTGCGTATTTAATAAAAGAACCCACTTCAGCTTCTGCTGCCATTATCGTTTTTGGTTCCTCAACGAAAAACTTTCTTGCTGAATCTTCTCCAACAATTTTAGCGATAAAGGCTTGTGCCTCTTGTGGGTTCATTGTTTTTAATCTTTCAAATTTATTCATTTTATAATTCCTCCATTGTTCTTTCTTTCGCAAACTTTTTATATTTGGTTTCTTCTTCTTTCCTTATTTCAGAAGTTTGATAATCTTTTAATTCAGGGTGCTCCGCTTGCACCTTTCTTCTCGCACGTGTTATAGATTTGAAACTCGGACGATTTTTAAGTTTTATCAATTCGGAAAAAGGCATATTTGTATCAATTCCTGATTTACGCATAATTGCCAAAATCAATTCGTTATCATTTGTTCTAGCTAGATAATTAGTCTTAAGTTCTTCTGCAACGCATTTCTCAATGTTTAATAGACGTTCCATTTTTTACCTCCTACTTATTTCTTTCTATGAACTCGTCAACGGCGATTCTGATAATGTCGCTGATTGAATGTTTAACTTTCTTTTCAGCTGTAAGTTTTTTTGCAAGCTTTACAACTGTTTCTTTATCTTCATTTGAGTTGAAGTAAAAGCCAACATAGCAATCTTTGCGTTTCATTGCTGTTTTTTCCATATTTACCTCCAAAATAAAAATAGGCTCGTCAGTTAAGACGAACCTATTTTGGTTTCTTTTTGGCTATAATAAAAATAGCACTGTCCTATACTGACAGCACTATTATGACATTACAACTTTTTAATAAATAAAAAAAGCCCATTCGGACTTTTGTACTTTAAATGGTGGGA
>CALBKX010000059.1 GCA_937895935.1 uncultured Clostridia bacterium | reverse complement strand
AAATTCTCTGTACTTGTATGGAAACTTAATCACTCTTGTTACTTCACCATTTATTCTTTTCCTCATAGCTTCATAACCATATTTTTTTAGTACTTTGCCAACAACATTAGCATCATATTTCAAATTATGTAACTGTATAAACTGCAAAACAGTCATTTCTTTGAATGTGCATATATATCCTTGTTCCTGTGTCTGCTGTTCCTCAAGTATGTCAAGTACTTCACATTCAGCTTTCATTGGTTTAACGAACGAAGAATTACGTTTTTCAAGCTGTCTTTTCTCATCTTCGGTAAGTCTGAAACAGCTTGCCTTGTCCATATCCTTTATTATCTCATATACCTGACTCCAAAGCTGTAAGGAATTAAACGGCTTTATCTGGGTTTCATAGTCAATTACAAGGTCTAAAGGTAAGGGGATTGTTGCGAATCGTCTGTTACCTGTCTGGTCTATCAGAAACTCATCATCGTTAACCGTACCAACGAATGAAGTCATACGGGGATAATGTAAGCTTGCTTTACCGTAAGGCGTTCTGTATTCGTCTGTTGACTTTGTGAGGAATGCTTTTACACTGTCCATATCTTTACGCATTGTAGAGCCTATTTCGCCTAATTCACTTATCCATTTGCTTGTGGCTTGCATAACGCTGTCCTTGTCACGTGGGTCAAGGCATATACCCTCACCAAAGAATTGAGATTTAAGTGCCAGCTTTTCAAAAAAACGAGTTTTTCCTATACCTTGCCTGCCCTTAAATATCAGGATAATATCAAGGGAGAACGGACATTCAATGACATTGAACAATGCACAAACGGTTTGCATAAGCCATTTTTTGATGTAAATACGGCTGTATTTGCCTTCCTCTGTGTTTTCAGGCGGTATTCTGAATATGCTATATATTTCTTCTATCCGGTCTTTACCGTCCCATTTGGTAGTTTTAATCTGGTCAAGAACGGGATTATACTTGTTTCTTGTGGCATATCGGGTAATGTAATCCATTACAAGCTGTTTTGAGACGTGGGTATATTCTTTTTTTAATTGGTCTTGCAGGATTGTTGGAACGTTCTCTGCCAAATGTTCTGCACTTTCTCCCTTATCAAAGCCAAAAAACTCAAAAGTATGGGTAATTTGATTGTATTTTATTGAATATTCCTGTTTTTTTAGTGATTCAGTAAATAATTCATAATCAATCATTGGCTTTTTATTAATGGGTGTTGTGGTCGATGTACAGGAAGTCTGTTTGCGTTTAAGTGTATCTTTGAGCCACTGGTCTTTATTCAGCGTTGTAGCACGCTTTAAATGCTCCTGTAAGCTTGATATGAGCCTTGCCCTATCTCCTATAAGGAGTTCGTTAGCGTCCTTATAATCGCCCCATACATCGCTCTCAGCGACAATGTAAGGCACACTGCGTTCATCACATTCATTTGCAAGAGCAACAGAAGCTCTGCGACCGTCTTTATCGTTATCCAAAGCAATAATGAGAACGGTTTTTGAAGTGTCATAGTCGAATATCTTACGGATATTGCTTGTTGAACCTAAGCCGATACAGGAAAATCCGCACTCATCAACGCTCATACAGTCAATTTCCCCTTCAACCACAAAGCAATATGGAGAGTTTAAGGCAGACGGGTTAAGGATATGTGCTGTACCACGCTTGCGTTTAAGGTTTTCGGTTGTACTTCTCCACATATATGAGCCTTTTGAAGTAGGAATTATTACCGCTGATGTAGTCTGATTTCCCTTGTACATAAAGTTAGGAACATATCCGCAATGAAATTTCTGCTGTATTTTTGGAGATATTCCTCTTTTTGTCAGGTAGTCAGTCTGATTAAGATGTTGTTCGGCGACAGAAAAGAAATTTGTATAGTCTTTTTCTTGTTTGGGTTCTGCTGGCTTTGAAATCTTTTTATTTGGTGTTACTGGCTGATAAGAAAAAATATTATATTTCGCTGACAATTCGTCAACAACGGTTTTGAAGTTATTGATATGGTTTATTTCGCCATATAAGTTGAAAATATCACCGTTAGCACCGCAGGCAAAGCAATGATAGCTGTTGGTATCAGGGTATACGGTAAATGCTCCTGAGTGATGAGAGCCTGTCCCGCTATGGCATAAAGGGCATATGTACTGGTCTTTACCTCCATTTATTGATTTAGCAGTGATTTCTTCTACATAATCAAGGAGAAACGGCTTTAATTTTTCGATTGTATCATTCATATTAACCACACCTTTTTTATTAATAGGCTGTCCAGATGTATTTTTTAAATCTTCCTGTTTAAAGTTCAGAAAAAGTTTACAGTCTGTCAGAAAAACGTTAGTACTGTTTAATTTTTTATATTCACACGATTCGCAAAGAGCCTTAGGATTATAAGAACCTGTTTTTCTGATTGTCGGAAGAACTTCTGAAGTAATCCAGTGTTTAAACTTCTTAGCTCCCTGAAGCTTTGATGCGAGTATGAGAGAGTAAAGACCGCTTTCGTTGATGATTGTTGTTTGCTGTATACCACCATTTGAAAGGATGCCCCATTTTAGGGCGTCCTCTTCTTCAACATATTTTCTTACTGCATTTCTTGGTTTTTTATACCCTAAAGCCTTAGCAACGTCGGTTCCGACAAAATAAATCTGACCGTCAATTTCAATAGTTCTGATTTCTCCGAAATCCTCGTGAGTAAAAATCTGAATTTCATTCATATGTATTGCACCTCTTAAATAAGAATATTTGTTCGATACAACAAATACAAAAAAAATTTTGCCATACCTAAAAAAGCCTTGACAAAATTCTAATCTTATGCTATAATAAAATAGTAATAAGATATGGCAAAGCCCTATTGTGTTGTATTTAGTTGTAATCTTATCAATTACTATTATAACACACATAGGGCTTTTTGTCAAGTCTTAATTTAAGAAAGCCACGGCAACAGCATTTACTTTTGAGGAGAAA
>CALBKX010000058.1 GCA_937895935.1 uncultured Clostridia bacterium | reverse complement strand
AATTAAATATTTTTATGTTCTCATAGGTAAAGGATATACCCCCGACCTCCTAAGGGTTAGGATATCCACCTATCAACATCAAAAAAGTGCCTAAAATAAAGGGTTTTAGCGATTTGAGTTTGGTGAAAAAGTGGTTTTGGTATCCATTTTGGTATCAAAATTTTGATAAATAACTTTCGTATCATCAAATCTTATGCTATAACTTTCAAAACTTTTTGACCGAGATTGAAGTCAAAAAACTACAATCAAAAACCTCAAATTTGAGCCTATAGTAAAAGGGATATTACAAGAACCTCCTAATATACCAATCTTTCCATTCCTTACTTGTCAAAAACCCTTATATTTAGGGCATTTCCTAACTTGTATCACTTCGACTAAAATTAAAATTCATACTTTTATACCTACTTTTGTTAGTTTTTCAATTTTGATTATGGTTGACTTTATCATTTGTTTGTTATATAATTCGCCTAGCGAAAAATATCAATTTAATATGACCTCATAGTAAAAGGGATATTACAAAATCCTCCTAAGATTTAGTTCCAGGTTCGAGTCCTGGTGGGGTCACCACGAAGAAAAGAGAGAGTTGTTAAAAGATATCATCTCTCTTTTTTTGTTTTACCCAAGTATTTTATCAATACAATCCGCACTAACATTTTCATCTTCATCAAGGAAATGTGCGTATGTAGAAAGAGTTACAGCAGGGTTAGCGTGTCCAGCCCATTTTGCTACAATTTTTGCAGAAACACCATTTCTTAATAGAATTGTAATGTTTGTATGCCTTAATGAGTGTGGAGCAACTTTTCTCATTCCAAAACTTAATAATAGTTCAGCCAACCACTTCCCACACGAAGTAGGGTTACAAGGGCTTCCATCAAATTTTATAAACAACCTATCACTGTTCTCCCATCTGTCGCCACAATTTTGTTTTTCTTCTTCATAATATTTTTTATATTCTTCTAAATATGGCATTAGTTTTTTAGGTATTTTCAAAACTCGTTTGGAGTAATCATTTTTTGTCCTTGTGGTGTAAGTACCCAATTCTTTTATATACAAAGAATCTCTTAAAATAGAAATTTTACCATTTTCAAAATCAATATCTCTCCATTCCAAGCCACAAGCTTCACAATTTCTCAAACCTAAATAGAGCAATACTGCAACATAAGTTCGTTTTTTTAGTGTGCTTATTTTTTTTGAGTTATTTGGTATATCCATTGTTTTTATACTTTCTTGCAATTTAATATACTCGTTTTGATTTAAAATTATTTTTTCTTTCTTCTCGCCACTTAATATACCTTTTGTATAAAAGCCAGAACAGTAGTTTGTTGTGCAATATTCACATTTAATACCATAATTTAAGATTGCACTTAACACTCTCTTATATTTGAGTTTTGTTTCTTTTTCGTATTTTTTCTTAATCGTTATTTTTTCAAAATACTTTTTAATATCTATATTTAATGCTTTTGCTACTCCCATAGCAGTAGTCCAATCAATTTGTTTGCCTTTTCTCACAAATTGAAATGTTGTTTTTGTAAAATTTCCATTTTGGCAAATATTTTTAATCTTCATATTTGCAATTAAGTCATCTAGTGGCTTTATCAAAACGGCTTTTGATATTTCATATTCATATGTATTTAGTCTAAACAATATGTTTTGGACATCTCTTGCAGAAATATCTTTAACAAACTTGTCCCCTAAAAAATAATTTAGGTAATCAATAATTCTTGTTTGTTTATAATAATATGTTGGGCTATCCTTACCAAAACTACGCTTATGCCAATCTTCTGCAAGTTCGCTAAATTTTATTTGGCTTGCATTGTTTTTCTTTTCTTTGATTTTTATTCTCTCTTGGGTTTCAAATTCACTTTCTATTTTCTTAAAATACCTTGCCAGCTCATTTTTAGTTTTTATATTTTCTGGTCTTGGATAGGTTTTTGATATAAATTTTGATTTACCAGTTGTTTCATCTTTAACTTTTATTTGAATAGTGTCTGAATATTTTCCACATTTTAATAATTTACTTTTAATTGTAGCCATTTTATATCTCCTTACGCAGTCTGCAAAAAGTTTGCAAGTGAATCAAAGTCCACTAAAACTTTTTTGCCAGTTCTTCTAAAATTTATTTGATTTTCTGCAACCAATCTTCTAATAAAGTAAATTGTTATTGCAGTTTCGCTATCTTGGTCTTTTATCATTTCTACACATTCGTTAATTGTTCTATATCTGACCATTTTCAATTTCTCCTTTATTTTGATTTGTATAATTTGTTGAACGATATTATATGAACAATCTTTTTCAAATCCAACCGTTCTTCGGTAGATTTTTATAAGCAACCCTAAATCTATGCCGATTTATTTTATAGATTGTAAAAATATAGCCCCTTTTCTTTGGTTAAGCAGAAACTTACTTATCTAGAATGGCGTAAGTCCTTTGCTTTACACGAAAATTATATTTTAGTTTTGCTTGATATTCCATAAAATCCATAGATTCGGTCTATCTTTTAATGACAAACTTGCTTTTTGTTTGATTTTCTTATATAATTTGAGTATATCGTTCTCAAATAAGAACGCATAAGGAGAGAATTATGGAAGATAAAATAGAAAACAAGTATAAAAAAGCAAGACTTTATTCTAATAAAAGTCTATCCACTTTTGCTACTGAGATAATAAAGTGTTCAAAATCGCATTGGAGCGATATTGAAAATGGCAACACAACACCAAACTTTGATGATTTAGAAAACTTGTTTGAATATAGGCAAAAAATATTAGGAAATAAAACATTAAACAAATCTTTCTATTTTCCAGACAAAACAACTCATAAACAATGCCCAAGCTACGATGAAATAAAAAGAATAAATAAACAAACCGATTTAGAATTTAATCAACGAGAAACAATTGAAGATATGATTTTTACTGATTATGGTATAACGGAAAAGTCTTTGAAAGTATTTAAAGGCATTAAACAAGGACATACATATAAAGATAAACTTTTAAAAACAACACCTTACACTTTGGCAAGTTTAAACAAGATTGTTGAAAGTCCTTATTTTCTGAGTTCAATAGATTTTATTGATAATAAACTTGGCAAATTAACTTTTGATAAACATTCTTATCCTAAAAATAGAGATGAAATTATTTATGAAATAACAGACCGTTTAAGATATTTTGCTACAAAATTTGTTGATGACTATATCGCAGAAAATTTGCAAAACTCAGAAATTTCAAAATCTGAAATTAAAAATAATTTACAAACAAAAAAAGATAGCACAGATTAAATGCTATCTTCTTTTTTGCTCTATTTCTATTTTTTATCTATAATTTCTTTTAGTGCTTGTTCCCAAAATGGGTCAAGGGCATAGTCGGTATTTTCTAAAAATAGTTGTTTTATATAATCGAGTGTTAAAAGTTTTAATATAAATGCACGAGCAGTATTGCCACAAAAATAAGTAAACTCCATTCGCAAATCTTCAATACTCAAATCTTTAATTGAATGTGAATATCTAGCAAGTGCTTTATCTACCATTTCAACATATTTCTTATCATAAATAAGTTGGGTTTTAATCACACTCTCCAATGTTGGAGATATTTCACTATATAGTTTTTCAAATTTCTTCATTTGTTCTTTATCAAACTTTTCCATTTTACCACCTTTTATTCCCTTGAGATTTATGGTTTAAACAAGGGAAATGGTTTGAGTTAATAATTTATCCACGAAACGCCAAAACTAATGAGATACAAAAGATTTGAAAGTATTTTCGGTATGTTCGCTTTATAATTAAATTTTATTTTACTTGTTTTAATAGATTGTAATTTACAAATACAACATTGTATTTCTCACAATCTTTTCTATTTGTGCAAGAAAGGATAAAATCTTTTGTACTTACATTTTGTTTTTCTTTACCTATCTTTATTAAATAATCACAATGTTTTGCATATTCTTTATCCTTGTTTGCTGGTAAAACAAAAACACTTCTTTTCATCTCTCTTAAAAAATCTAAATATTTGTACCCATCTTCAATATTTGGCTTTTCAATAAATATTCTATCCACCTTTTCACTAAATCTCTTTATTGTGTCAAAAGTATCACTAAGAAAACTTGCATATATCTCAACTTGTAGTAAGTGAAAATTGTCAATAATATCTTCGCTCACATTTTCTGCTTTTGCATTATCAATAAAATGTCCATAAGTATTGCTATGGTTATATTTTACTAGCAATACCTTTTCATTGCTTTTTAAAGTTTCGTAAAGTAGGGAATAAAAAGTTGCTTTCGCTTCAACCTTATAATCACTCTCTATCACATACAATTTGTTCTTATTTAAATTACTTATCATTTGGAAACTCCTAAACTAATTTTAAGATAACTTTTACAAATTAGCCACCAATTATTTTAGATTGTCAAAATCTTTTTGAGAAATTAACACTTTGTAATATCTTCCAATCTTTTCAATATATCCCAAATTTTCTAATTCTTCTATGTATGCCTTTGCTTTTGGAAAACTTACTTTAAACAATCTTTGCACCATACTAATACTTGCTTTTTGTTCTTTAACAATTCTTTTTGTAATGTCTTCAAATTGTTCGCAATATAAACTACTTGATTTTATATTATCCATTTTCAACGACCTCATAATCTATTAAAAATTCTTTATCACAGAGCCTTATTTTCGCTTGTTTTTGACCTAATGAACTTGTGTCTAAATCTTCTAGGATTTCATAAGTAAATTTATATCCAAATGTTTTAATAATTACATCTTTTATTGAAACAATGTAAATACGAGGAAGTTTCCAGAGAATAGAATCTGAAAATGTATAAATACCTACTCTTTGACCATTTAAGTCTGCAACCGATTCAGTGTCATCATAATAAGCATATAAGTCTAATGTTTTTAGTGAGACATCTTCCCCAAGGTTTATTTTGCTATTAACAAGTTTTACACTTGTTATTTTGGTCTTAACCACATATTTTATCTTAATATCAATATCGCAAATTTGAATGGTTGTGTATTTTTCACCAATATTTAATAAATCCAAAGTGAAATATGGGATTTTACTACTATAAGGCATTGAACAACTTTTTAATTCTTCCCCGTAATGGTAATAAACAGTTTTTAATTCATATTCAGGATAAACATCATAACTAGAACTTTGGAGATAATTTTCTCTCATCTCAATATACTCAATATCGTTAAGAGAAAAAACACTGTATTTTACTTTTAATAATTCGTATCTACCCAAACTTATATATGGATATTGAATTATTGCTTCTTTTTCACCAGTTGTTGAAAAATCAAAGTCTGATAAAATATAATTTTCATCATCAATTTTAAAATCAAACTTTCTACCATTCTCCAACATAATTGTTATAGTTTCATTAAACAAACTATCTTCATTATCAAACTCTTGTATAAAATTATATTCAGATTGTTCAAAGGAATTAAAATCTGATTCTGCATATTGTACACTGTATTCAAAATTTGCACTACGCAAACCATAATATAATGTACCAACGAAATCGCCAGTTTGTTGCGTAGAAATATCACAATACGCATCTGATTTTATCCCTAACATTTCATTATCTAAATCAATGCAAAATTCCGAACTCTTGCATTTGTCTCTCGAAATTTTATTACCATTTTGGTCTTTCTTTGAGTCTGAAATGTAATAACTATAAAAAGGAATTGGGCTAATATGAGATTTACCACAAGTACATTCTGTAGTATAATGGTCTTTTTCCATTCCATAAGCGTTAATTTTTATTTCTTCAGTTGTATTTTCAAAAGTCGTTGCAATGATTGTAAACTTTATTGCCTTATAATAAGACCCATCTATTTTTCTATTGCCATTACATTTTAAATTTATGTACGATGAGTTTTCTCCAATCAAATATTCACTTTGAAAACTATCTTTTTTGATTTCTATAGATTTATACTTAGGAGAAATAGTATAGACAAAATCATCACTAAAATATTCACCAAGAGATATCTTCATTGTATCTTTTATTTGGTTAACATTTTTATCAGCGACTAGTATTGTCGAATTAAAATCACAAACCATATCTTTTGTTATATCAATGTACTCGCCTTCGTAGTAGTAATATTCAACATAAGCATACATTCCATTAAGGTCAACTTCTTCTCCGTAAACATATTCGGTTTTAGGAGAGCCATAAAAAGTTACATTTTGGACTTTCTTTTCTTCCCATTTTGCATAAACAATAATCGCCGTATCATATTCGCCAAAATTTATTAAAGATTTATCAAATGGAGTTTCAAACTTGCTATCCATAAACCAACCTTTAAAAATAAATAATGGTTTTGTTGGCGTAGGCATATCATAATTTGTTACCGTGGCAAGATTTATTGACTCGCACTCGCTTCCACCATTGCTTTCAAAATTGATATACCTATTCAATGCCCATTTTGCATAAATAGTTATTTCGCTTTTTGGTTCAATATTATTTAAACTGTCAATTGTAAACTGTTGTTGCCAAGCACCATTATCGTAATACCAGCCCATAAAAGTATAGCCATTTCTTTCAGGTGTTGGGATTTCTAAATTAGCATTATCATAAACAATTTTATCAAGTTTTTCACCACCATTAGTGTTAAAACTAATATACATAACTGGTATCCATTTTGCATAGGCGGTTATCTCAACACTTTTGCTAAGTGGATAGTTAAGTATTGTGTTAACTGTTAATGGTTCGTTCCATTTATCATTGTCGGTGTACCAACCACCAAAGACATAATCTTCTTTTGTTGGGTCGTCTGGCATATTAAAACTTTTGCCAACAACATATTCTATGGACTTGCAACTTGTTCCACCATTGCTATCAAAGTTTATTGTCAAAGTAATGTTAGAGCCACAAGCACTAAATAAGCAACAACTTATAGCCAACAAGAACATTATTGAAAACAACCTGAACTTTTTCATTTTATTTTCTCCTTTTTAACGCATATATTATAGCATTGTATTTCATATTTTGCAACAATATCAGTTATAAACGATAAAATAATAACTAATATCGGATATTTACACACAACAACTCCACGAGTTTAAACAAGCCATAGTCTATAATATTGGTAGAAAATAGTGGAGGCTTTGAAATGGAAAATCAAGACAAGGTTAAGTTTATCGAAAGAATATCAAAACTGCGAAATGACAATAATTTGTCAGCTAGAAAGTTATCAAATCTTATCGGCAAAAACTATGGCTATATCAACAAACTAGAATGTGATAAAGACTTTTTACCAACTATTGATACATTATTTGACATATTAGAAGTTTGCAATACAACCCCAGCAGAATTCTTTTATTATGACCCAAGTCAATACAAAAATGATAAAGACATAATAGAACTACTTTCAAAAGTTGATGAAGATACAAAAAATGCAGTAATAACAATGCTTAAAAAGGTAAAAAAATAGAGAGTGAAAATCAAAAATCACTCTCTTTTTATTTTTTTATAACACTAATTGAAACAATGCACTATCAATATTTTTCTTGTTGTTTTTAATAAATTTATCTATTTTGGCTTTGTCAAACTTAAATGCAACATTTATTGTTCTTTCGCCATCAATGTTAGTTTGTTGATAGAAATCTTTTAAAGATTTAGCAATAATTTTCCAGTCCTTGTCATTTGTTGGAGTTATGCTTTTATCAATAAATAATTCATACATTCTTTTAAAATCTTGTTCAATACCAATTTGAAAATATACTATATCAACAACTTTCATTATTGGCAAATTATACTTTTTGCTTAAATCTGCAAAAATACTATTTTCTATAATATTATCAACCAAATTTTCAAATTTCTTTTTGCTATAAAATGCCTTATCACCAAACTTTATTGCCTTATTGAAATAGTTATCATAGGCTGGGCAACAACCCAACACACCTAATAAAATTTTAGTAATTAAGGTTTGACTTATTTCGCTTTCATCAGTGCGTTTTCTTTGGAAAATACTTTTGGTGTTATAGAAAACTCTATTTTCTCTCAAAGTCTTGTTTATCTCTTTTGAAATATCAAATACTTTATTTACATATTCTTCTTTATTATTTTTTAAAGTATCAATGTTAACATTCCATAGGATAGAGTATTTTTTATTCAAAACGATTTTTAACACCTTGTCATATATTGAATAATCATATTGAGATAGAAAAGAGTTGCGAAACATACCCCAACTTGCCAAATAAAAACCTAGTTGCAACCAAGCAAACTCTTTTTCTTTTATGTTAAGATTCTCATAATCTTTGTCAATCATAGTCCTAAAATAGTTATAGCAATTATTCCAAGATTTATCTCTCGTTTCAAACTTGTTTATTTGATATAATTTTAAAGCATTTTCTGCGTATTCTTTATCTAATAAATTAACCATAATATACTCCTTATAGAGCATATTATATCATATAAAACCGATAAAAACAAGCAAAACAAAAATAAATGTCGCATATTTCTATGCAACATCTATTTTTTAGCATTCCGCCACCTTTTATTCTACTTCTAAATTTTCTCTTTTAAACAAATCATCATTAAAGAACTCTTGCAGAGAAATATCAAAACCATCACAAATCAAAATAATTGTATCAAGTTTAACTGTTTTATATCTCTCATCTATAATTGAACGCAAAGTTTCTTCTGGCATTGCAATCTTTTTACACAAAGCATATTGTGTTAAATGGTTTTTTACTAACAAATTTGAAACTCTTAATGCAACTGCCTTTTGTGTTGTCATATAACCACCTTTTATTCTATGTCATTTAAATCATCAAATAATGGGCTATCAAAAAATTTTCTTACACTTACACCTAACCCATAACATATACGAGATATTGTTGCTATCTCACTTTTCTTGCTATGTCCATTTAGTAAACTTGTAATAGTTGAAGTGTTTATATAACAATTATTTGCGATTTTATTTATAGATAAATT
>CALBKX010000057.1 GCA_937895935.1 uncultured Clostridia bacterium | reverse complement strand
GCAACTGACATTGCATTTGTTTGGGGAGGCACAATAAACGCCCCAACAAATTGTTCAAACTTGTTTAGCAGTTTAACAAGCCTAACAAGCTTAGAATTTAGCAATTTTAACACATCTTCGGCAGTGCAAATGAATGATATGTTTACAAACAATTCAAAATTGCAAACCGTGACTTTTGGAACTGATTTCACAACTGAAAATGCTACTACTTTTGCAGGCATGTTCAATGGATGTAAAGCTTTAACTAGTTTAGATTTATCTAAATTTAGCACACCAAAAGTTATATATATGAGCCATATGTTCTACAATTGTGAAGCATTACAATCAATAACGTTCTCTTCGTCATTCACAACAGCAAATGTTACCGCAATGCAAAGTATGTTCCAACATTGCTATGTATTGGAATCAATTGATGTTTCTAGTTTCAACACGAAAAAAGTAGAGAATATGAATGCTATGTTTGCTCAATGTAAAAAATTGAGAAGCATAAACCTTTCAAGTTTTAACAGTCCTTTGGTTACTGACATTGCAGGTATGTTTAACGATTGTTTAGAATTAACTACGGCAAATATGTCAGGATTCATCACATCAAGTGTAATTGATATGGGATGGTTATTTGCAAATTGTCCAAAATTAGAATCAGTCGACTTATCAAGTTTTAATACTGCTAATTGTGAAAATATGAGTATGATGTTCTATAATTGTACATCCTTAAAACAACTAGACCTTTCATCATTCAATATGGTAAACGTAACTAACTATTCTGATATGCTCAACTTTGGCACGGATAATAAAATAGAAATACTCAAAACCCCAAAAAATGCCCCTGCAGACCTTCCAATTACAACAGGAAGCACGCTTTACTATAATAATAATGTAGTAACATCAGTTCCAAAAGGACTATCTGCAAGCAGAACTTATACTGTTAAGTAATATAAAAAGCATATTAGTTAATAAAAACTTAGAGTAATATACAAATTTGTAGTAATATAAAAAGCAAAGTCCTAAAACGGATTTCCGTTTTAGGATTTTGCTTTTGTGTTAAAATATATATTTAATATTTATCTAATAATTACAAATACTATAACAAGTACTGCTGCTACTGTATAAGCAACATACCACCAAACATTACGTTTTGATCTAACATAAAAGAAAGCGGAAATAGCAGTGATTGTATATGCAATACTTTCGCCAATAACTCTTAATGCACTAATAAACGAACTGTCTGAATTTGCAAATATTTTTTGCAAAATTAAAACTATTGCAATTAATGTTAAACCTACAAATGCTATAAAGTTAATAACTTTACCAAAATTGTTTTTTGCCATATAAATTTCTCCTTACTCTATTAATATACTATCTTACAAAATGAAATGTCAACATTTTTGTATTTTTTAATAACTTTGTGTATTGACACATTAAACTTTATATTGTATAATTATTTTGATTTAAAATTAAGGAGTGAAAGATGAAAAAGTTTTTAATGTATGTAATTATCGTTGTAACTTGCTTATTCTTAGGCTTTACAGTATATTATCTTACACAAAACAATGAAAATATTTACATAACTATTTCTAAAGATGAAGCGATTTATAAAAATCAATATGAACAACTATGGCTTGACAATATCTTAACTTGGGAAAAACCATATAAAACTACAACTCTTTCTGTAAAATCATCAGATGAAACAGTTGTAAAGTATGATGAGCAAAACAAAAGATTTGATTGTGTAGGCGGTGGTTTTACTGCAATTACAATAACTCCATCCAATGAAAATTTTGGACCTTTTGTATTTGAAATTTACGTAGGAGATGGCTCAATTGCTAGCCCTTATGTTGTTGATAGTGCAGAGGATCTTGCTTTAATTGGTAATGATAATGAAAACAGATTTACTTTAAACAAGAGTTACATTTTAATTAAAGATATTGACTTAAAATCATACAATGATGGAGTTTGGACTCCTCTTGGCGAGTTTAAAGGTACATTTAATGGAAATGGACATACAATTTATAATTTAAACGTTACAAGTGGTACAAATGTTGGTTTATTTGACACTATTGCACACAACGCTTTAGTTGAAAAAATCAAATTTTCAAGTGCTACAGTTAATGGTGAATTTGATAATGCTGGCGTTGTTGCTGGTGTTAATAATGGAACAATTGGTAAAATTGAAGTTATTTCTTCAAAATTAACAAACACTTCACCTTCAGGCAACACAGGTGCAATTGTTGGTTATAACAAAAAAGACATTGTTTCTGGTATGGTTAATATGTGTTCAGCAAATTCAACCATAATTTCAAGCGGTGTAGCTGGTGGCTTGGTAGGTAAAAACGAATCAAGTATAGTTTTAAATTCTCGTGCAATTGTTGATTCATACGAGGCAAAAACAGCTTCTGCTAAGTTTGGTGGATTAATTGGTATTAACAAATCTATATACGATAATTCAACCTATGGTGAAGAAACATATTATGCAAGTGCAATAAAAAATTCATTTGCTATTGTTAATAAAACTGTAGGTTCAGGTGAAATGGGTGCTCTTGTTTTTGAAAACGATGAAGCAATTTATGAGGGACAATTATTCTTTAACCAATATGAAGGATGTATTTATTCATATGACAAGGATAATACAACCATTTCAAAAGCAATATTTAAAGATAATAATGAAACTGAAACAAAAAAATGTGATATCACTTCAAAAACAAAAGAAGAAATGATTGAACTTGCATCATATGTTGGATATGATTTCAACAATGCTTGGATAAAAAATGCTTCAGAAGTAGCAAGTGTAAACTTTGACGGAACTTATGAAACATATAAAGTTGTTGCTATTGGAAAAGAACTTACTCCTTCTCAAAAACCTTTATTAGAATTTTTGATGGGATTAAAAACAGACCCTTCAAAAATTACAACTACTTATAGAGTAAATGAAGATGTCGTTGTTGATTTTAACGAATTTAACGATAAATATTGGACAACCATTGCTCCAAACGAAAGCGAACCAATGAACGCATCAATCATTGTTGATGAAGGCAAATCTTGCGTTATTAAAAACTTTAAATTAAAAGATGCTAATTCAAGTTTCTTTGGATATTTATCTGGAAATACTATTATTGATGGTATCACATTTGAGAATGTTCAAGTTGATTCATGCAGTGCTACAAACTCAGGCATTGTTGCAACTGGATTGTTAAATGGAGCTACACTTCAAAACATAACTGTTAATAATTTCAACCAAATTAAAACTAATGCTGAAAATGCTGGTATAATTTGCGGTTATAACAAAGGAACAATCAAAAATTGTAAAGTTATGTGTGAAGAATCAAAAGAATTCATTGTTAAACTTTCTAAAAAATTAATAAGTGCTGGTTCTATTGTTGGTAGTAACGAAGGATTGGTTGATAACTGTACTATAAAGGGTGTTAAATTTTGTATTGATGTTTCTGAAAAATCTAATGGTAACATTAATTTTGGTGGTGTTGTTGGAACAACAACAGGAAACGTTTCAAATTCTAAAGTTTTAGGATTTACTTGTGAAACATCTTCAAATGGTGTTATTTATGCTGGTGGTGTTGTTGGATATGTTTCTACATCGTCAAGCAAAATAACATACTGTTATTCTTATGCTGACATTGCAATTATCACATCAAATAGTGATGCATACCTTGGCGGTATATCTGGTAACTTATCAAGTGGTACAACTGTTAAAGGCTGTTTTTATGACAAAAACAGACTTGCTGCTTATAACGTAGGCGGTATTGTTGGCTATGCTGGTTCAGGAAGTACAATTTTCTCTTCATACGTAGGAAGATGTACACTTTATGGACATAGAGTAGGCGGTTTAGTTACAAAAGCAAACGGCAAACTTTCTGACTGTTATTCTCTTGCAAAATTAGAATCAGATAATAAAAAAGCGTATCTTTGTGGATTAACTCAATTTGTAGGTGCAGATTGTGATATTAGACATAACTTCCTTGATGTAACATTCTCTGGTTCTGGTAAATATTATGCTGAATCTTGGTCAGAATTTAGAACTCCAGCCTACGCAAACTTCTTTAACCAACTTGCTGGTAAAAAGCAATATTGGGGTGACGTAGTTAAAAATATTATTATTCGTAACAATGGTGCACATATTCAATTATCAAATGCTTTTACTGGTGCAACCAAAGGTTGGATAAGCGTTTCAAGAAGTGAATGTCTTGGAGAAACTGGTAACTATTCAGTGTTTAAAAATACTGCTGGTTTTGATACAAATATTTGGAATTTTGAAAAAGGAAACGGTTTCCCAACATTAAAAGATGTAGCAGTAGCTAGTGAGGAAGCTTAAAAACTTAATTATGTTTAATAAAAACTATAAAGTGAAAATTTGCTTTATAGTTTTTTTTCATTATTTATCATATGTTTGGAATAAGAACTTTTATATTTTTCACCAAAAGAAACACATTTATTGTGGTTAAAGTCATTTTATAAAGGGGGGGGTTGTACGTCTGAAATAATAAAGGAAAATAAATTATTTATTATATTTATAAAAAAATAGAACATATGTTTGATTTTATATCAAAGGTATGTTATAATAAAAATTATTAACAATTATCTTAATAATCGATTAAATTAGCGTATATTGGCAAAAATCAAATGACATAATAGGAGAAAGATATGAAAGATTATTTAATATTTGCAATTTTTATGTATTTAAGTAAAAATAAACATACAACAGCAAAAGAAATTGCACAAAAATTTGAAATAGGGCAAAGAAGTGTTTATAGATATATAGATGCTTTAAGTTTAATGGGGCTACCCATAACAACCAAATTGGGCAATGGTGGAGGAATTGAAACTGTTGGTGATTTTTATATAGAAAGTATGTCGCTTAAAAAACAGGAAAAACAAATCCTTTTTGAGTATTTACAAAGAACTGACATACCAGAAAATGTCGCAAAAATATTAAAAAAATTAATATGATTGATCTTAAAATATGGCAAAAGCAAACAAGTTTTTGGCATTTTTCAGGATCAAAATAAATAAAGTTTTTAAAAAGGTGAACTAAAACAAAAGACCGTTGGTTTTGTGGTTAGCATTAGGGCATAAAGTAAAACTTTCAAGGCATTTTTTAGGCAATTTCAAGCCTCCACTTTTTTAATACAATTTTGCTAGTTTTTTTATTACCTTAATAAAATTTTCACATTCGGTAAAAGTATTATAGTATGATAAAGAAACCCTTATAATACCTTGTTTTGTAGTGTTTAATTGGTTGTGTTTTAATCCTGCACAATGGAGTCCTCCTCGAACACAAATACCATAATTGTTGGAAAGTATTTCTGTAATTTCTCCACTATCAGCATCACCAATGTTAAAGCCAATGACACCAAATTGGACATTATCTGATAATGTGTATATTTTTATGTTTTCGATTTTAGATAATTCAAACAAAAGATAGGTGGTTAAATCGTCAATTTTTTTTCTAATATGTTCAAAATTTTCTTGAACAAATTTTATACCTTCGCCCATAGCTAATATATTGGGCGTTGCTAAAGTTCCGCTCTCCAAACTTTCAGGATATTCTTTTGGTTGATATACATCAATTGAATCTGTACCAGTACCGCCATATCTAATAGGCTTAACATTGGCTCTTATTCCAAAGGCAAACACACCAACACCTTGAGGTGCATACAGCCCCTTATGAGGAGCAAGGGAAAGCATATCAATATGGTCGCGTTCCATATCTATTTTTATATGTCCAGCACTTTGAGCACAATCAACAAACAATAATAAACATTTCTTTAAGCAAAGTTCACCTACATCTCTAATATCAGCACAATCTCCATTTACATTGCTAACGTGATTTATTGCAACTAAATAGGTGTTAGGTTTTATATAAGGTTCAATATCACAAGCACGTAAAATGCCCCTATTTTTTGGGGAAATAACGGTTACATCTACAATTCCTTGACTTTTAAGTTCAAAAATAGGTCTAGCGAGTGAATTATGGTCATTGCAGGAACAAATTATATGTCCTCCTTTTAGAGCAGTGCCAAGAATTCCTAAATTAATTGCATCAGTACAATTTTGAGTGAAAATTATATGTTCTGGTTTATTAATACCTAAAAAATCGCATAATTGTTGCCTCACACCAAATATTTTTTCACCAGCTTTCATACTTAGCATATGTCCGCTTCGCCCCGGATTAGCTGAATATGTATTTATTCCTTCCAAAAAAGCTTTAATAACTTCCTTAGGCTTGTTATATGTAGAAGCAGAATTATCCAAATATATCATTTTCACCTTTTCACCTTTTATATAGTATAATGATATGATTTTAAATAAGTGTTTTGTTAAATGGTAAAGGAGGAAAGTGTCTATGGTGCTAGCAGTTTTTAGGTCTAAAACTGAAACTCTAAATTTTGCTTCATTGTTACGTTCGTATGGCGTAAATTGCTTTGTTATAAATACGCCAAGACGAATTAATGTTTCGTGTGGAATATCTGTAAAATTTAATTCTCAAGATTTGCCGATAGCGAAACAAATTATAGCACGAAGAAGGTTTGATACTTTTGGCGGTTTTTATAATGATTAAAGGTTGATAATTGACATTAATGTTGTATGTATGATAAAATATGTACAACATTTTTTTGTTTAAAAAATATTGTAAAATAATAATAGGAGAAATATATGAAACAATTATATAATGCAATTCTTACAATTTTAACCATAGCAATGCTTGCTTTATTGACATTTGCTAAATTAAATGAAGCAGGGAATTGGGTGGATTTGTCAAAATATAAGGATGTCATAAGTATAGTTAGTACTTATGGACCAATGGTTCTTGTGTGTTTATTTGCGTTTGGCAGTTTATTTGGTAAAGTTCTGTCAAAAATATTATTTATTATAATATTATTATTGTTAATTGTTTTTTCAATAGCAATGTTTGCTCCAGAGTGGGTAAGTTCAATACTTGGAAAAAGTAATGAAACATCAGCTTTGATTCTTTTAGCCTTTAAATTTTAAAAAATGTTGCTACATACAATTTTTTTAAATATTGCACTATTATGCTTTGCTAGTTTATTACTACTTAAATAGTGTAAAAGGCTAACCAAAAAGTTATTTCTTTAAAAATATATGTAGTACTTTTTTGCAATAAGAACAAATTATCATTTATTGAGGTAAAAAAATGAAAAAGATTTTTATTATTGATGGAAATAGTTTAATCAATAGAGCTTTTTATGCTTTGCCACTTTTAGCAAATTCAGACGGCATTTATTCAAATGCCGTTTTTGGTTTTGTTAATTGTGTTGTAAAATTGATAACGGAAGAACATCCTGATTATATGGTAGTTGCTTTTGACCACGCCCGTAAAACTTTTAGAAATGAAGTGTTTGAAGCGTATAAAGGTACAAGAAAGGAAACTCCCACCGAATTAATATCCCAGTTTCCTATTTTAAAAGAAATATTATCAAATATGGGCATTACTTGCATAGAACAAACAGGAATTGAGGCTGATGATATTATAGGGACAGTTGCAAAAAATTCTGGAATAGAAAACTATATCATCACGGGGGATAGAGATTGTTTGCAACTAATTAATCAGTCCACAAAAGTTTGGCTAACTCAAAAAGGTATAACAGATATCAAGGAAGTTAATGCTGGTAACATAGTTGAACTTTATGGACTTACACCATCTCAAATTATTGAATTCAAGGCACTTGCAGGAGATAGTTCCGATAATATCCCAGGCATTTCTGGAATTGGACAAAAAACTGCTTTAAACTTGCTCTGTGAATATGAAACAGTTGATAATATTTACAATAATTTAGACAATTTAAAGGGTAAATTAAAAGAAAAAATTGAACAAGGCAAACAAATGTGCTATACATCTAAATTTTTAGCAACTATAAAAACTGATTGTGATATAAATTTTAATTTGGATTTATGCACATATGATTTTCCTTTTAAATCAAATGCTAAACAATTATTTGAAAAATATGAGTTTAAATCTTTACTAAAAAGAGAAAACATTTTTGATAAAGAAACACAAAATAATAAAGTAAATGAAAATATTGAAATTTCTTCATTTGATGAACTAAATAATATACTTAACTCATTCAAAAACAATGTGTTTTGTTTCGAAAATAAAAATGGATTTTCTTTTAATATAAATGATAAAATATATAGTTTGTCAAAATTAAGTCATGAAAATGAGGCATCTTTTTATGAAATAATTAAAGCAAAATTAATGCCAATTTTTGAAAACCCTAGCATTTTAAAAATTGTTTCAGATTTAAAAAATAGTATGCACAAATTTAATACATCAAATTTTAAAAATGTGTATGATCTTGCTCTTGGAAGTTATATCATTTCAGGAGGCAATAAACCTGCCTTGTTTAATGATTGTGGTGAATTCTATAATGAATATCAAAAGCAACAACAACGCTTAAAAGAACTTGATTTAATTAACTTATATTACAATATAGAATTACCTTTAGAATATGTGCTTTTTGATATGGAAAACGAAGGTTTTGCGTTAGATAAAAAAACTCTGGATTTACTTGAAATAAATTATGGTAATGAGTTAATTAAATTAGAGGAGACAATTAAATCATATTCTGAAAATAAAAATTTAAATATTAAATCTCCAAAACAAGTTGCTCAATTTTTATTTGAAGAATTGAAATTGTCTGACAAATTCAACAAAAAACACTCAACAAATGTGGAGTCCTTAACTGCACTTGTAGGCGAGCACGAGGTTGTATCATTAATTTTACGTCATAGAAAAGTTAGCAAATTGTATTCAACATATATCGAACCATATCAAAAAATGTTAAAGGATAAATCTGATTCAATAATTCATACAATTTTTAACCAAACATTAACAGCAACAGGTAGATTGTCATCTAGCGAACCAAATTTACAAAACATTCCTGTAAGAGATGAAGAAGGCAAAAGTTTACGTAAAATGTTTATTACTAGATTTGACGGCGGAAATATTATTTCTGCAGATTATAATCAAATTGAGTTGCGTTTACTTGCAAATTTTTCAAATGATGAAACTTTAATTAATGACTATAATAAAGGCACTGACATACATCGTTTAACAGCTACACAAATTTTTGGAATAGATTCAAATAGTGTTACCGATTCAATGCGTAGAGTGGCAAAAGCAGTTAACTTTGGAATAATTTATGGTATTTCCGGTTACGGTTTGGCTAAAAATGTTGATATTTCTGTACAAGATGCAAAAAATTATATAGATTTATACTTTCAAAAATATCCACGCGTTAAACAATATTTAGATGAATTGATAGAAAATGCCAAAAATGTTGGTTATGCTAAAACACTATTTGGTAGAATTCGTTATATTCCTGAATTAAAGAGCAATAATGGCATACAAAGATTATTAGGCGAACGTTTAGCAATGAATATGCCCCTTCAAGGTTCAGCAAGTGATATAATTAAAATTGCTATGATAAATGTGCATAAACGTTTTAAAAATGAAAATATTAAAAGTAAACTTATATTGCAAATTCATGATGAATTAATTGTTGACACTTATCCGGGAGAAGAAGTTGTTGTTCAAAAAATTTTAAGTGAAGAAATGCAAAATGTCTATAAGTTTAGAGTGCCACTTTTAATTGGCTTAGGTATTGGCAAAACGTGGTATGATTGTAAATAAAATGGAGATAGAATGAAAATTAAACAATATCCAAGTGGACTTAGATTAGTAGTAAATACGAAAAATGATTTAAACATTGTCTCTTTTAAAATATATGTTAATGCTGGAGCAAGAAACGAGAGCAAAGATGAATATGGACTTGCACATTTTTTGGAACATATGTTTTTTAAAAGTACACCAAACTATAATTATCAAGAAATTTCTGCTTTGTTTGATGGACTAGGAACAAAAATAAATGCGTTCACAGGAACTCATAACACGTGTTACTTTTTTAAAAGTTTAAAAAATGTTTTTGAAAGTAGTTTGAAAATATTTTCAGAAATGTTTTTTAACACCACATACGATTTAAGAGAGATGACAAATGAGAAAAAAGTTGTTATTGAAGAATATAAAATGAGTAAAGATGACGTTCAGCGTTCTTGCATAATTAATGCTTTTAAATCACTATATGAAGGCTCAGAATTAGACCGCGATATTATAGGTACACCAAAAACTATAAGAAGTTTTAAAGTTGAAGATTTAAAGCGTTTTAAGTCAAGAAACTATCTGCCTCAAAATATTGTTATTTCTGTTTCCGGCAAAATTAAGTTAAAAGAAATGGAGCGTTTACTAAAAAAATATTTTGCACCACTTCTTGAAGGAAATTTTGATGGAAATTATGAACTTGCATCTTTTGTTAATGTAAAACCAAAAAATAAATTTATCTCTAAAAATAAGGATAACGAACAAACTTTTGTATATGTATTGACCGAACTTGGCAAAAAAACAAATAAACAAATGTATGCTTTTGATTTGCTTTTTGCTATTTTAGGATATGGAATGAGCAGTAAATTTTTTACAACAATTAGGAGTGAAAAAGGTTTAGTGTATAACATTGATGCTGGAACACAAACCATAGGCACAAACAATTTAGCAGAAATTTCATTTTCAACATCAAATGACAAGGTTTGCGAGGCACTTACTTCCATTTTATCAATTATAAAGGATTGTGCAAATGGAAACATTAGTTTAGATGAATTAGAAAAATCTAAAAATAAATACATAGCAGGGTTAGTGTATTCAAAGGAAACAAACAGTGATGTGTCAGGCATAAATGGTGCAAGCTTGATAAATGAAAACAAAATTGAAATGCAAAAACAAATTGAGTCTGATGTAAGAGCAATCTCTTTAGAACAAATTATAACATGTGCAAAAGAATTTTACGCTCAAGAAAATTATGTGGTTTCCTGCATAGGGAAGTGTCAAAAATCAAACCTATATTGTTATAATCATTGACAATAAAAAATATCGCTAAAAATGTAGATGTTGTCTACCTAGCGATATTTTTTTATGTAGTAGAGAACATTGCATTTTAAAGAGAATTCATTCTCATTACAAAATGCTATTTCCGCTCGTATTTACAAGCAACTAATGTTTATTAAAATTGTGATGTCTTTATTTATCAAGGTAGTTGCAATAAACTACTTAAAATTTAATATGTTAAAATTTTAACTATCACATAGTTTAAATTACATAAAAAGTCCTATTAAATTTAAAAGCAAACCTAAAATTACTCCTAAAAAATATACAAGTGACAAAATAATTAAATTCTTTAACCAAGCTTTTTTGTTTCTTTTGAAAAGAACAAGTAATCCAACTCCTGCACCTGTGGAAAGTCCAGCAAGTAATGACCCAAAAGCAATTCCATTTGCCATATATATCTCAACAAGTAAAACGGAAGCAGCACAGTTAGGAATTAAACCAATAAGTGAAGTTAAAAAAGGTTGCAGGAATATGTTGATAGAACTTAAACTAGAAATATCAAAATTAGTTAAATTAATTATACAAGAAAAAAATAAATTAACTATAAAAATAAATAGTGATATTTTTAGGGTATGTTTTAAAGCATCCACAAAAATATTATCAGCACAACAATGATTTGTATGTTCGTGATTATGGTCTTCATGCCCACACTCGCAGGCTTCATGGTCGTGTTGCATCGCCAAAACTTCCATATGATTTTCGTCTTTTTTATGAAATAAAGCAAGTATCCAATCAATTAAATACCCACATATAATTGCATAAACAAGTTTGATAGCAATCATTTTTATCATAGGCAAAATAAATTCATAATTAGATAACATTAATGGAATAGCTTCATCACTGGTTGCAATAAAAACTGCAATTAAAGTTCCTAAAGTTATATTTTTATTGTTATATAGGTCAGCCATTGCAACAGAAAATCCGCATTGAGGAATGGAACCAGCAATCCCACCAACAATAGGGCCAAAATTTTTTGCTTTTTTAAAAAAATTGGTGTATTTGTGAGAATTGTGTTCAAAATAACTGACAAGTAAATAAACTAAAAGCAAAAAGGGTATGGCTTTTAAAGTATCTATCACAGGTTCTTCAAAAATCACAACAACTGCTTTAAAAAAGTTTGCCATTATTTATTCTCCAAATCAAGAAGAGAAGTTTGCTCTTGAATAACGACCTCTTTTTCTAATTTTTTTTCTGTAGTTTCATTTAAATCTTTAGATTTTTCTTTTACTTTAATTTCTTTTTTAGACTTTGGTTTATTGTCTTTTTTGTATGAATAAACAATAATGGTGCCTTCTTGCTTAGAAACAATTTTACCACCCATTTGCTGACATACAATAGAATTACCTACCATAATGTTGATTTGTCCATCAAGCATTGTTCCAACTTCAACATCATCACAAACTTCGTTAATTAAACAAGAATTAATAGTTCCTATATATGCTTTATTTAATAAATAGGTAATTTTACCATTTTGTAGAGTAGAAATTTGGGAATTATCTAATAAGGACTCAATATAACCATTATTCATCGTTCCAATTTTGCTTTTACCTCTAACAAATAAAATTTTACCATTATTTATTGTGTCTATCTTTGCATTATCATCTAAAAATTTAATGCTTCCATTGTTGAAAGTTCTAATAATAACTTTGTCTTTTACATAATCAATAGCACAAGAGTTGATTGTGGTTATTTTAACTCTACCTTTAATAAGAGAAATGTAAGTGTCCTTAATAACGCCAAGTTTAACTTTTCCACTAATTTCACGGATTTTTCCACCATCTAAAATTTGTATTTTGGCTTTTCCTTTTACAGAATCATAATTAGAATTATGGCTCTCAAGGACAATTGCAGTGCCATCTAACTTAACTTTATTGCAATTGATTAAAATATGCGCCCCATCAAATAAGGTTAAACCCTGTTCATTTTCGTGTATAACTGGTTCAATTATTTTTTCTTTGAATAAATTAAAAAATGCCATTTTTCACCTACCTATAAATTTGAATAGAGTATAACACTTAAAAACAAAAATTTCAAACAATAATCTTTAGAAAACACAAATTTTTAGTAATTTAAGTATTATGATAAGTAACAAGGTTACAGGAATCGTTCAAAATGATATATGCTTTTATCTTTTCTTTTATGTGTTTTTTATTAACAACAATAGGTGCTTCTACAATTTTTTTTATAAAGTCTTTAAATAAAAAAGTTGAAGCGTTTTTACATTCATTCGCAGCAGGAGTAATGATATCTTCCAGTATTTTTTCACTAATAATACCAGCAATAGACTATTGTGTAGAATTAAAAATTTGCTCATATATAATTTTGCCAATCTGTTTTTTATTGGCATATTTTGCAATATTTTTATTAGAAATTAAAAATAACTCGGATGCCACTCCAAAAATAAACGTGTTTACATTAAACATTGGAATTGCATTGCATAATATTCCTGAAGGTATGTGCGTTGGCTTTGCTTTTGCTTCAGCAAGTATTTTTGGACAAAGCAGTGCTTTTTTACAAGCAGTTATGATAGCAGTAGGGATAGGTGTACAAAACTTGCCAGAGGGTAGTTCGGTGGCATTTCCTTTATACTCATCAGGTTATTCAAAAACAAAGTCATTTTTGATTTCAATGCTTGTGGGATTTATTGAAGTTCCAGCAGGAGTAATTGCATATATTATAGGATTAAAATACGTATTTTTGCTTCCATATATGTTAACTTTTTCAGCAGGAATAATGATGTCTGTGGCAATTTGCGACCTAATGCCAGAGGCAATAACTAAAAATAAAAAACTAGCACACTTTAGTTTTTTTCTAGGTTTTGTTATAATGATGCTTTTAGATTTAGCATTAGGTTAATGAAAAATTATTATCTTTAGCAAGTGCCTTTGTGCTTGCTTTTTTTAACTTTCTTTTATAAGCATTTGTAAAAACTATATAATAAATTGTTCTCTTTTGTTTTTGCCTTGTTATTAGCAAAGTAAACTTGATTTATCACTCTCTAAAATTTAAAATTTAATTAAAATTAACGTTATTTTTTCGATAAATTATTGTATTTAATTCAATTTTCTAATTTTCTAGTTTACAATTTAAAAAATATATGTTAAACTTGATTGATTTTCAAAGAATTCTTTTGTATAAAAGGAAATCTCACTTTTTAGCATCCTATATGGTTTTAAAAAGTGTAATACATTACTTAAAGATTAGGAGATTTAAATGGTTGATAAAAATAAATGTATAGGCTGTGGTACTTGTGTACAATTATGTCCTGTTGGAGCGATTTCTTTTGATGATGATGGAAAGGCTGTTATCGACCCTAATATTTGTATAAAATGTGGAACTTGTGAAATATCATGCCCTGTTCAAGCAATAAAAATTAATTATTAAATTAAATGTAATAGAAGGATAGCATATGGAAAAAATTGCAATTATTAAATTAGGTTCAGATAATGTTAATTTATCTTTGGTTGATGTTGCACCAAATGGATATTATAATCTTTTTGATGAGGTAACAGAAAATATTAAACTTGGTGTTTCTGTAGAACAATCTGCGCTTGTAAAACCAACCATAATTTCTGAAACCTTAAACATTTTAAAATTATATAGAAAAATTTGTGATGCAAATAATGTTTGTAAGATTTATGCTGTTGCAGAAAGTTTTATAAAATTGGCAAAAAATCAAAAAAGTTTTTTTGATGAAATATATAATAATACTGGTTTTAGTTTTTATATCTATACTCCAGAGGAGGAAGTAAAAATTGTTTATCGTGGAATTACTAATTTGATTGATGTTTCTAAAGCCATAGGCATTTATATTTCACCAAATCAAACACATATTTTACAATTTAATAGACGTACAATTGTCAATGTTCAAACAATAGATTATGGATATTTGAATTTGGCGGAAAAATTTGCAGACGTTTTAGATCCAGCTGTTAAAACAGAAAAAATGGTTGGTGAAATAGAAGATTTGCTTAAAAATAATGAATTTATAAACAATATTGAGCCTGAAACAACATTTATAGGTGCTGGCACAGTTTTTGAAAGCCTTGGAAAACTTTCACGAAAAGTAAGCAAATATCCATTAGACTTAGAAAATAATTACTGTTTAACAAAAGAATCTTTTGATGCAGTGTATGACATTGTTAAATCGTTAGACCTTGATAAAACAAAAAAGTTAAAAGGAATTTCTGAATCAAGAGCAGACGCTTTAGCAAGTGGTCTAGCTATTATCAAAGCATTAACAAACATTTGCAAAATGCCATCCATCAGTATTTGTGCTAATGCTTTTGATGAGGGAATTACTATTCAAGCATTACCTATGGAAATCCAAGAAAGAATTGTTCCTACCGATATGTTAACTATGAGTTTAGAAACAATTAGAACATTTTATGATAGAGAATTATCTAACACGGCAAATGTTTACAATCTTGCAATAATGCTTTTCAAACAATTAAAAGTTATACACAAATTGTCACGCGTGTATATTAAGCCTTTAAGAATTGCCGCTTCAATGTACAATTGTGGCACAAGAATTGATTTTAAAAATTATGCTTCAAAAAGTTTTGAAATTATTATAAATTCAAACATTAAAGGTGTATCACAAAAAGATATTTTAATTGCCGCTTTTGCTTGTAAATGCCAAAAACTAGACAATTTTTCACTTGCAGAATTAATGAAATATAGCAGTATTTTAACAGAGGAAGATTTTGATGCAATTAGAAAACTAGGTGTTTTAATTGAACTTGCTTGTGCAATGGATAAATCTCGTATGGGAAACATTACTGATATAACTTGTGATATTTTAGGTGATTCAATTATAATGAAAACTATTACAAAAGCAGATGCAAGTTTTGATATAATCCAAGCACAAAAAGTTGCAGTTGATTTCAAAAAAGTATTTAAAAAAGTTTTACAAGTTATTTAATTTATCGGAAGTTGTCGGCAAGCAGCCCGAAGGGATATTTGCCAGCAACTGATGGTTATTCAAACTGTGATGCCACGATTTATCGTGGAGTTGCGTTTAGCAACTTGGGTTGTAAGCAAAGCGAACAACACAACATCACATAGTTTATATTTTTACTCTTATTCTAAAAATCTATATGATTTAGGAATAAGAGTTTTTTGTTTAACTAAAAGTATTCACTTTTTTCAGGTTTTATCAATAATATGATTTGTAAAGGTAATTTCTATCTTTGCATTAATAAACAACTTTAAGTAGTTTAAAGTTGGGGTTTAATTTTAAAACGGAGAAAAAAATGAAATACTTGTCTTTTAAAAACGTAGACTTTCATTATTTTACTAAAGACGGAGAATTTGAAGCAATCAAAGATTTAAGCTTTGACATAAACAAAGGAGAATTTATTTCAATCGTGGGTCCAAGTGGCTGTGGTAAAACCACAATTTTGTCGCTAATTGCAGGACTATTAGAACCAACGAGGGGAGAAATACTTTTAGAAGGAGAAAGTGTAAAAAATGCAAATATAGGTTATATGTTTCAGAGAGATCATCTTTTTGAATGGAGAACAATATATAAAAACATTTTGCTTGGCATTGAAATTAAAGAAAAAAAAACAAATAAAGAATCTGAGGAATATATAAACGATTTATTAAAAAAATATGGGCTCATAGATTTTAAAAATTCTAGACCAAGCGAACTTTCGGGAGGTATGCGCCAAAGAGTTGCTTTAATTAGAACCTTAGCAACAAAACCAAAACTTTTGCTTTTAGATGAACCTTTTTCTGCTTTAGATTTTCAAACTAGACTTGACGTTTGCGATGATGTTAAAAATATTATAAAACAAGAAAAGCAAACTGCAATTTTAGTGACACACGATATTTCCGAAGCAATTTCACTTTCAGACAGGGTGTTTATTTTAACAAAACGCCCAGCAAGTTTACACAAGATAGAAACAATTGATTTTGATAAAAATTTATCACCTTTACAAAGAAGAGATGATAAAGAGTTTTCAAGTTATTTCAATAAAATTTGGAGAGAACTAAATGAAAAATAAAAAAAATATTGGTGCTTCAAAAAAATATTTAAAATATCTTAAAAGTTTAAAAGTTGACTCTGTTACAACAAAAATATATCAAATTTTGCTTTTGGCAATTATTATAGGTGTTTGGGAAATTTTAGTGGCAACTAATGTAATAGACGCTTTCTTCTTTAGTAGCCCTAGCCGAATTTGTAAAACTTTAATAGACCTTTTTGCAACAGGTAATTTATTGCATCATATGTGGGTGACATTGAGCGAAACTATAATAGGCTTTGTAATCGCAACAGCACTTGGAACTCTTATTGCAATTATGTTGTGGTGGAGCGATAAATTAAGAAAAGTTTTAGACCCTTACATCGTTATATTAAATAGTTTACCTAAAATAGCATTGGGACCACTTATCATCATATGGGTTGGTGCAGGAACAAATGCTATTGTGACAATGTGTGTATTGATTTGTATTGTAATAACCATATTATCAATGTTATCGGCATTTTTAAATTGTGACAAAGATAAAATTGTCCTTATGAAATCATTTGGGGCAAATAAATTCCAAATTCTCACAAAACTAATTCTTCCAAATGCTTTCGTTGATTTTATTTCCGTTTTGAAAATAAATGTTGGTATGGCGTGGGTAGGCACAATTATGGGTGAATATTTAGTTAGTAAGGCTGGACTCGGATATTTAATTGTATATGGTAGTCAAATATTTAAACTTGACATTGTTTTAACTAGCACTATGGTTTTATGTGTTCTTGCGGGAGGTATGTACTTTTTTGTCGGACTTCTTGAAAAGAAGGTTAAACAGAAGTAAATGATTGCTTTCACTTTGAGCTTCGCTGGTAGTCCACCAAGTGACGGACTACAGCTACGTAAAGTCGTTCAAGCAAAACATTTACTTCTAGGGGAAAATAAGGACGATTATTATAAAGTATAAAGCCACTTGGCGAAGCAAGTTCTTCGAAGATTTTTTCCTCCCCTGCCAAAGGGGGGGGTGGCAAACGAAGTTTGACGGAGGAGTTTTACATTATGCAAATTATTGCTTAACGCTCAAGCACTCCGCTCCAGTCCACCAAATGACGGACTGTCGCTTTCGTTGTACTCGCTTAAAGCAAATCATTTACATCTAGGAGGGAATAGGCCACTTGGCGAAGAGTTTACTTAAAAGTGTTAAAAAATATTTAATGTTTTTGATAATCATTATTTTTACTCCCCTGCCAAGGGGAGGTGGCAGTCAAGAATTGACTGACGGAGAGGTTTTCTTTAATTTATACTTCCTTTTGTCTTGCGGGAGGTGGCTTGCAGTAATGCAAGATGGAGAGGTTTTACATTATGTAAATGTTTGCTTACGCTCAAGACCTATAGCAATCTGCTCACTTAAAATTTGAGCAATAGTGCTTTGGTTAATTGATAAAAAAAACTTTAATTAAAGTAAAGTTTCTTTTTTAATATTTTTAATAATTTAAAAGCAGTTTTTTTGTTTTATTTTAATTTGTTTTATTTTTAATTAATTTTTTTAAATAATTTAATTTATAATTATAAGTAATTATTTTATAAAGATAAATTAATCCAAAAGCACCAATTAATGGATATAAATATTCAACAATTTTTCCAAAATTAAATAAACTCAAAACAATAACTAAAATAAGCATTGTAAAAGTATTATTGTATTTTTTTTCGCCTTTAAAATATTCTTTTAATGAAGTTAAACAAGTCGCGTGAGTTGTTATAATAGAGCCAAAAATTATAATTGCAAAAATAACACTAAATATAGGATTTACTTTTATGGCGACTTCTGCAAAAGGCATTTCACTATAAACTAATGATGGATTAAACATAAAACATAAAATGCCAAGCAAAATAAGTAGACATATAGTTGCAGACACAATTAAACTAATCAAATGTCTTTGTTTTTTGTTTAAATTAGAGCCAAGTTTTATTATAACAAAAGAACTAAAATAAGTATTTTGAGATGCGTACACAAGGGTTAAAATTGGTAAAGGTAATATTGTGTTAATTCCAAAGTTTGTTGAAAATGTACCAAAATTAAAAGAACAAACGACATTTAACATAATGCAAACTATAATAAGCGGGACAACTAAATTAGATAAAATCGAATAACTTTTAAATGTGGATTTTATTAAAATTATAGTTACAGTTAAAGCAATCAAAAAATAAACAAAAGTAAATCCGCTTGGCAAATAAGTCGCAAATAGAGCTATTAAACTTGAATACATAGCGCTTGTATGAATTAAAAAAGTTAGAAATAAACCTACATCCAATGGGTTGAATTTAACATTAAAAAATTTGAGTGGTTTGCATAAAAATTTATTGCTTTGCTTTAAATCAAAATTTTCATTGTTTTCTCCAAATTTTAAATAGGTGTATATAAAAAAATATATAAAAACAAACAAAGGAATAATAAAAAATAATGAGCAAATCCCATATTTTGCAAAATACTCAAATATTTCTTTCCCTGAAGCAAAACCAGCACCAATAATTGCTCCAATTATTATTGCAGACATTTTAAATACTTTCATAAGGTATAAATATGAATAAGGCTATATTAATATGAATCAATAAAAGTAAATAAATTATATATATTACACTTAATTACCAGACAAATAAAACATATTAATTTCAATCTAAACATAAACTATTTCTTAAATAAATTTGATTTTTCTTACATTTTATTGACATAATAGAAGTGTGGAAGAAAAAATAATTATTTGGTTGCAATCACACCAAAGTAAACTACTTGATGTTTTAATGCAAGCAGAGTCCTACATTGCTAGTTGGATAGGCGCATTATGCTTATTTATTATAATTATTTTGTTTGTAAATAAAAAGTTTGGGCTATACTTTGGTTTTGGTTTTGGTTTTTTAATAACTTTGGGTGTAAATTATATAATAAAAGAAATTGTTTCAAGACCTAGACCATATGTTGTTAATCCAGATATAATAAATAAATTAACAACCATTGGTAAAAGTTTTCCAAGCGGGCATAGTGTGAGTGTAATGTTTATGGTTTTAACAATTTTTTACTTGTTTCATTGGCTTTATAAACAAGGAAAATTTAAATTATATAGAAAAAAATGGTTTGTTGTTTTAACTTATGTTTTAGGAATACTGTTTATATTTGCTACAGCCATTTCTAGAATGTATTTAGGACAACATTATCTAAGCGATATTTTGGCGGGACTTGTTTTAGGTGCCTTAGGGTTTATTGTAACTTGGTTGCTTATGCGTAAAAAACTTGAAAAAATTTATAAAATATGATAAAATATTTTAAACTTAAGGAAAAAATATGGAAATAAAATTTACATCAAATAGTGAACAATTAACGCGTGAAATAGCAAAAAAGTATGCAATGAGTATAAAATCCCCTTGCGTTATTTCTTTAGTTGGAGATTTAGGTGCAGGGAAAACGACATTTGCAAAAGGCTTTGCTGAAGGCTTAGGTATTTCTGATACTATAACAAGCCCTACTTTTACAATTATGAATGAGTATCAAGGTGAAAAAATGCCTTTATATCATTTTGATATGTATCGTCTTGCTTCTAAAGAGGAAGCAATAAATTGTGGTTTTGAAGAATACTTTGACTTGACAAAATTAAAAGGCATTGCACTGGTTGAATGGGCAAAAAATGTTGAGGGGTTGCTTCCTGCCTTGCATATAGAAATAAGTTTTAAAAAAGTTAATGACACAACAAGAGATATTTCTATATCCATAAAAGGTTGGGTAAAGTAAAATGAAATTGTTAAGTTTAAACACTGCTTTTAATGAAACTTATGTGGTCGTTAAAGCGGGCGATAAAATTTATAAAAAAACAATGGATAGTTCACTTAAACAATCTGAAAATGTTTTGGGGGCAGTAGATAAATGTTTGAGTGATGCAAATTTGGAAATAAAAGATTTAGATTGTATCGCTTGTGTAATAGGTCCGGGATCATTTACTGGAATAAGAATAGGTGCAAGTTTATGTAAAGGTTTTTGTATGGCTTGCAAAAATATTAAAAAAATTGAAATAAATTCTTTGGATTTATTAGCTTTTTCTTTTGCTAAAAATGAAAAACCACAATCTGACTTTTATGTTATATTAAATGGATTAAGTGGCAATATTTTTGTATGTAAATATAATTATGAAGGTAATCAAATCACATCCCCTTGTTTAATGTTTGGAGAGGAAATCAACTCTCTTCAAGGGATAAAAGTTGGGTTAAAACAGGAAGAATATAGCATTTGTAATAAATTTATTGATTTTAACTGCGAAGATTTATTAAGTTTTAGCCTAGAAAAAATTTCAAAAGGCGAATATTCTTTTGATTATGTTCCATTATATTTAAGAAAATCTCAGGCAGAAGCGGAGTTGGATAAAAGAAATGGAAATAGTTAAACTTGAAAAAAATGATATATCAAAAATAGTTGATTTGTTTAATGAGCAATTTAAAAACGAATCTTGGACAGAAAATCAAATATTGGAATCTTTCAATTCTAACGCAACAAAGTTTTATGGCATAATAAAAAATAATGTTTTAATTTGTGTTGCTAGTATATTAATCACCATAGATGATATAAACCTTTTAGATATAGCAACAAAAGAAGGATATAAACGCCAAGGTTATGCAACTAAAATGTTAAAATATATAATATCTTTAAAAAAAGAAAATCAGTCGGTGTCATTAGAGGTCAAATCAAAAAATATACCGGCAATTAATTTATATGAAAGTGTCGGTTTTAAAACTTTAAATGTAAGACATAAGTACTATAAAGACGGCGATGATGCATTATGTATGTTTATAATTAGTAAATAAAATTGCAAAAAATATATCAAGGAAATGCCAAGCATAAATTTTAATTAGGCATTTGGCAGAATTTAAAGACGATTTAAAAAATCTTTTTGTGTAAAAAAGCAACTTATATTTGTAAGTGTAATAGTTCAAACTTTTTGAAGTTTTGTTTCTATTTTACTTGCTAGGTTTTAACAATAATGGGTATTTTGCTCATATATATAACTATGATTTACTTATATAAATCAGTAAATATAAATTATGAAATAATAGGGAATGGTTCGAATAAACTGATTTTTTTACACGGCTGGGGTGGAGAAATTGATAGTTTTAAATTTATCTGTAAATATTTAAAATTTGATTATAAAGCAATGTTTATAGATTTTCCACCTTTTGGAAAAAGCGAAGAGATGTCAACTCCTTGGACCATTTTTGATTATGCAACAATGACAAATGAATTAATTAAAAAAGAAAAAATGGAAAACTCTGTTATTGTTGGACATTCTTTTGGTGGTAGAGTTGCTGTTGTATTATCAAATTTAAACATTGGCAAAAAACTAATACTTGTTGATAGTGCGGGACTAAAACCTAAACATTCTCTATTTTATTATATCAAAACAACAAATAATAAAATAAAAAAGAAATTGGGAATAAAAAAAATTAAGGGTTCTAAGGACTATGAAAAATTAAGTCCTATAATGAAAAAAACTTTTGTAAATATCGTTAACACTTTTTTAGAGGAATATGCTATAAATATAAAGGTGCCTACTGTAATCTTTTGGGGAAAAAAGGATAAGGAAACTCCAATTTATATGGCTAAACGTTTTAATAAGTTAATAAAAAACAGTGAGCTTGTTATAATCAAAAAGGCTGGGCATTTCTCATATATTGAAGATTTTAATACTTTTATTAATGTGCTTAATTATTTAGTTATTAATAAATATTAAGCATTTAAAAGGGAAACATGGAAATTTTAAATTTATCTAATCCGCATTTTTATATAACTATAGCGATTGCTATATTAAATGGTGTACTTTTATGCTTTTTGGCAGGAAAACCACTTCAAATGTTACAATTGTCAGGCTACAAATTGTCTGGGTATAACGCGTGGTTAAAAGACACTAAAATAAAATATTTTGGCAGACTTATAATGCTTTCTTTCTTGTCTTTAATTTCAATACTTGTAACAAATGTATTGTTAGATGGCTTTGGGGAAGGGTATTATTCATATCTTGGTTTAGTTTTTTATATTTATTTTTGCATTATATTTATAATCAACATAACAAAAATGCCACAAAAAACCCCATTAAAACAAACTAGAAGAATGAATAGATTAATAGTTACATTGTTTGTTTTAATTACAATTATTTCATTTTGTTTTATAGCATTATCAACTCAGTTTATTCCACTTGTAAGGTATGGCATTATTATCTTAGTACCTATGATAATACCTGTTTTAGTGCCTTTTGCTCATATAATTAATTTACCTATGGAAAATTATATTAGAAACAGATATTTAAAATCTGCTAAAAATAAGCTCTCAAAAATGCCTAATTTAATTAAAATTGGCATAACAGGTAGTTATGGAAAAACAACAACTAAACATATTTTAAACGTTTTGCTTTCTAAAAAATATTCTGTTTGTATGACGCCTCATAGTTTTAATACGCCAATGGGTCTAACAAAAGTTGTTTTAAAATATTTAAAAAGAGATAATAAAGTTTTAATAGCAGAAATGGGAGCTAAAAATGTTGGTGATATAAAATATTTATGTGACTTAATAAGTCCAAAACACGCCATAATCACCTCAGTTGGTAGCCAACATTTAGCAACTTTTGGAAGTTTTGAAAACGTGGCAAAAACAAAAAATGAACTTGTGCAAGCAATTAATGACGGATATGTCGTTTTTAATGCAGAAAACGAAGGTTCAAAAATGCTATATGAAAAATGCACAAAAGAAAAATACTTGGTGGGTATTGAAAAAGATAACTTGTTCTGCAACATAAAAAATATAGAACTTGACGAAAATGGTAGTAAATTTACTCTTTGCATAAATGGTAAAGAAGTAGTTTGCGTAACAAAATTGTTAGGAAAACAATTTTTAGAAGATATTGCTTTGGCTAGTGCTATGGCATATAAACTTGGACTATCGCTTGATGAAATATCTAAAGGTATTGAATCATTAAAGCCTATGTCACATCGAATGGAAGTTATAAAAAATAATAATTTAACTATTTTAGATAATGCTTATAATAGTTCGGTGGAAAGTAGTAAAGCATCGCTTGAAACATTAGCATTATTTAAAAACTCAAATAAAATTATAGTTACTCCGGGCATTGTGGAAATGGGAAATATAGAGTATGAAGTAAATGTTGAGTTTGGAAAAAATATAGCAAAAGTTTGTGATAAGGTTATAATTGTAAATAAAGTAAATTTAGATGCAATCAAACAAGGACTTTTAGAATCTGGATTTGACGAGAAAAACATCTTAGAAGCTGAAAATTTAAATGTAGCGACATTGCTTCTTCCTACAATAACAAAACCTAATGATGTTGTTTTGTTTGAAAATGATTTGCCTGATAATTATACGTGATGAAAATAAATGAAGTAAATGTTTGCATAGATGTAAATGATTGCTTTCACTTTGAGCTTCGCATTTAACCACCAAGATACGGTTAAATGCTACGTAAAATCGTTCAAGCAAA
>CALBKX010000056.1 GCA_937895935.1 uncultured Clostridia bacterium | reverse complement strand
TTCTTATCTTCTTTTCAAACACTTTGTTTGATTTAATTTCTTTCATAATTCCTCCTAATTATTTTTTCAATCTTGCTACAACTCTTTCTATTTTTAATTAAAGGGGCAATGATTGTTTTTTGTTTGCTTTTACATTTCCTAAAATCCTCCTTTTCTTTGAATTTTGTTTTCGACTTTTTACATTTCAGCACCTCCTTATTTTTATTCTCACATAGTCGTTCGGACATCATTTGTCCGTTCGGGAATGTTTTTTACACAACTATTATATTTTTCTCGCATTCACCACATTGTTCTATGCGGAAAATGTTTTTACACAAATATTTTACAATTCTCGTGTGGACACCATTTGTCCATGCGGAAAATCTATTTTAGAAAATTTTAACATTCTCGCATTATCACCATTTGATAATGCGGTATTATTTTTTACAATTTTATATCTGTCGTTGGTTCACCATTTGACCCATCGGGAAATTTATTTTTCTTAATTTATCACTTCCGTAGTATCAAGGGGTGATACCACGAGAAAACTTTTTACAAAAACATTTTATAACTCCTTTATCACACACATTGTGTGATGTTAAAAATTTTTTTCAACTTGATTTTAACAATCCCGCTGTAAACACATTCTTTACAGCGACAAAAATATTTTCACATAGTCGATTTATTAACGGGTGATATATCGGAAAATTGTTTTGTGATTTTATTTTATCAATCTCGCTTAACCACCATTTGGTCAAACGAAAAAGATTTTTACAAGAAAATTATATAGTTCCCGCAACACACCCATTGTGTGACACGAGAAAACTTTTTTAATTTCTTGCTTCAATTTCAAATATATCACTCCCAAAGTGTTCACCATTTGAACACTCGGGAATATTTTCATGTAAAAATTTTATCAATTTCAAGAGTTCAGCATTTGAACTCTTCAAAAAAATTTACAAAAAAAATACCCCAATAAAAATTGAGTTATTTTTAAATTATTTTATATTTTTTACATTCCTTTATCTTTTATTTTGTTTGATTAATATTTTGTAAACTCATTAAAATAAGCCAATCCACCAATTTTTTTGTCAGAGTCAGGTGTTTCTAAATGAATTTCTATTTTTTCGCAAACCAACTTAACGTAACGGTTGACTTTGCCTTGCATTAAAGGTTCAACAAAAAATACTTCTGGTTTATAATCTATCAGTTTTGCTATAGATGTTGTTGTTTTATCAGGTAAATTAATAATTTTAACTACAATATCAAACACAATATCACGCAGAGTATTGTCATTTTCTGTTACCTCTGTTACTAGTTTTAGTAATTCCTCTTTTGTTAATGATGTCATAAATTTCCTCCTTAAATTTTTCCTTTTAAATTTTTCAAAATTTTTGTAATCAGATAATAATTTATTATCAAGATATTGTAATGCTTTTAATTTTATATCTTCTGGTATTCCATAATATGCTTCGGCAATAGCACAAGAAATTGCACATAATGTATCGCTATCTCCACCAATAGAAATGCTTGTTCTTAAACAATCTTCAAAACTTTCACTTATTAAAAAGCAATATATGGCTTGTGGAACTGTGTTTTGACAAGTTTCATTAAATTTATAATTTTTGACTAAATCTTCATAATCAAAATTTAAATCATAATAGTTATCTTGAATATACTTTTTTATTTGGTCTTTACTATTTTTGTTTAAAGCAAGCCAAATTGATATGGCAGTCGCTTCTGCTCCTTTGATTCCTTCTTCGTGATTGTGAGATACAACACTGACTTGATATGCGAGCTTTTTAACTTCATCTATGCTTTTTGCAAAGTAAGGAACAGCACTTATTCGCATAGCAGAGCCATTGCCATAAGAATTATAAGGTTTGGGCTTTTTTGTGTTGAGCCATTGTTTAAAAAATGTTCCGTAACCAACATTTGGATATAACTTTCCATATTTTTGCATTTGTTTAATTGTTTGTTCTTGTAAATGCTTATATTTAAACAATTTTGACTTTTTCAATGCTTTATAAACTGCAATAGTCATAACAGTATCATCTGTGAAAAAACACCTAGGCGAAAATAATGGAAAATTTTTTGTTCTAATGTTGTCAAACTCATATATAGAGCCAACAATATCTCCTATGATTGCACCCAGCATATCTTTATCCTACAATTATATTTTCAATTTTTTCTAATAGTAGGTTGCCATAATCTTTAACTTTTTTATCTGCAATAGCAAAGTTAACAAAAATTTGTATACCACCTAAAAGAATGGTAATATTTTCTGCATAACCATCTAATCCATTTTCGTCAAGATAGCAGGGTGTTTGTTCTTTTGATATTGTTAAAAGTTCTTTTAGGTTCTTGTCAATTAAATTTTTTAGCTCTACAAATTGTTTTTTTGTTAAATTATATTTGTTCCCATTAATTTCTACAATGTTTTCATCGTAGTCAAAAGCATTTAAAATATTGATATATGTTGTTTTAGGTTTCCTAATTATCAAACCAAATTCATTATTTATATTCATATAATTCTCCTTTTTTTATTTTCATATTTTCTTTAGCAATTTTTAACATATCTCCAAAAAATGTTTTAAAAGTTTAAGCAGAATTCCATTATCTATATAGTTTTTTATTAAACCTTCGCAAAATCTTTCTTTTCTATAAATATAAGTAAGGTATTGTTTGGTTTCTTCTATATTTAATTTTGAAATATCTTTATTTCCAATTTTTTCAATATTCTTATTATAATCTTTTTCATAAAAAGGCATATATCTAAACAACTTCATAATTCTATCATCATAACTTATATAACCAATATGTGTTATTCCATTTTCTGTTCTTGGCGAAACTTCTTCATAAGGTTTTTCGTTTTCAAGAATAGTAATTATTGTTTTTATACCTTCTTTATTTATTGGAGTTTCATCTGGCGCATCAATTCTTTTCTTATTTTTTATATTTTGTTCAATTTTTTCTTTCATTGAAATTACTCCTGTTATACTTTTTATTTTTTTATGTATCTAAACACAAAGGAAGCACCTAAAAAAGCATCTTTGTCCTCTGGGTGTATTTCAATTTCACTGCTTAGTGCCTTTTTCAATTTGTTAGTTAAATCAAGTTTTGTTTGAAAATCTTCAACTTTATACTCTTTTAAAAGTTCGCCAAAAGTAAAGGTTGTTCCTTTTTCCATAGATTTTACATGATTGGTTATTTTATTAAAAATTTCTTCGTTTGTCATATATAACTCCTTACTACTATTATAGCATAACTTTTTATAATTTTTATGCTTTTTCATACAAATTTATAAAATTAACTCTTGTTCTTCATTTTTTTGTTTGTTTAGTTCAAGCTTTTGCTCACTTGTAAGTTTTACGCCATCTTTTGTGGAAAAAGAAATCAATGTTCCATCGTGCATTAAAACAGTTGATTCTGGGGAATAATCTTTTCCGTATTTTTCACACAACATATCTAAATATTGATTAGCATAAATGTCCGAAAGAGAAAGGTTTAGTCCATCAGGCTTAACTCCAAACTCTTCAAATATTTCTTTATGCTCATTATATAATGTTTTATGTTCTTCTCCAATCGCTTTTGGGTGGGTGTGGAAGATAGAAAAATTTACATTTTTTAAATCTTTTTTTAAGAATTTTTCAATACGTTCCCAATCATAATTAACAGCTTGTGTTCCACCTTTACACATTGGAAAAGCATCGCTATATTTTTCTTCTTCAGTTTGCATTCCGAGTAAGGCATAAGAAAACTCAAAATTTGTCCCTTTATGATTTATTGTTTTCAGCAGTGTTTGAAACTCATTATTTATCTCATCCGAATACTTTGCTTCTTGCAAATTTTCGCCATTTTTGATACTTTCAATTGGAATAGGTAGGCAAGTTATATCAAATTCTGCATCTGGGTTAATTTCCTTAAATTCACCAGCATCAAGTTTTGAAAGCATAGCCTTGCATAAGTTCAATGTTTTTTCATCTAAATGTTTACATATATATCTATTTGTTGGATTTGCATTACATACTAGAGATACTTGTTCATCTGTCATAATTTTCTCCTATTATTTTATTTTTCTAATTTCAAGATTTCATTTAACGCAATCTTGTCAATTAATTTTTCAATATATCTACCTGTGTCATTTATGCCTTTATCAAAATCATTGTCAATATAACCTATCATAAGTTCAATGTGGTCAAGTTCGCGAGTAATCTTGTCCCAGTCTTCTTTTTGTAAAAGTTCTTTTCCATTATCAATGTGATTGATTATAAAATCTTGTTCTTCTTTTGCGATAATTGAAACCTCTTCCACTTTTCCTCCTTTTATTATGCAAACGGGTCTAATTCGTTAAATCCTTGCTTTTTAATCTTTTTTAATGACTTTTTCCTTTGTTTTTTTAATTTTTTCATATTCTTTTTTTGAAGTTTTTCTTCACCTTTTTCATAAAATGGGTTTTCCCATTCAGTTTCAACATTTTTCATTTCAAAACCTCACATTTTTTTGAAAACATAGACTTCAGCATTAAGGTCAACATTATTGTCTAAATTTATAAACAAATATTCGTCACCATTAACTTTTTTGTATGTTCCATTATGTTTTTGTCCATTAAAGTTGTTTATATAAAAGTCACCAAGACGTCTTTGACCATCCATTGAAATAGTCATTTTAGTGTTTTCTCTATTGAATATTTTTTTGCCATTAGATGTGGTCAGTTCTAATACGTCATCAACTTTCATAACAAAAACATCTTGATTTTCTTTTATTTCCAAAACATTAAATAAGGGGGCAAGTGTATAGCAGGCATCATCTGTTTTTATTTTGCCTGAATATGAATTGATTTCGCTTTCCAAAATTTCGTCATAGATTTTATAGTTTCCAACATAATCTTTGTTAAATTCATAAAATTTAGTTCCAATTTCTTTGCAATATTTTTCATATATTGTTTGAATATCTTTTGATGAATATTGCGTGTTATTTTCTTTTATGTAAATATGAAATTTAATTTTTTCTAGTCTTTTCTCAACTTTTGGCTTTTCATATAAAACAAGGGTGCTTTTATAGTTTACAATGAAATACCAGAAATCTCGTTTTGCTTTTTCTCTTGCTTCTTCATAGGGTAAATTTTTTAATATTTTTGTTTCGTCAATTAAAGTAAAACAACTAGAATAGCCAAAAATTTCTTTTAAATCTGTTCCAACATTGTTTTCGCCAAAGAACAAATACTCAGGCATAAATTGGTCTTTTTCTCCATCACTATAATAATCGATTACATCATTAAAGTCTGTTGAACTCTTTTTGTAACACCATTTGCCCTGCAGTAATTTTTCCTCCAAATTAAAAATTGAAATTTTCTCTTTATCCATATTTTCCTCCTCAAAATGTTTTAGAAAGAAAATATTTGAAGCGATAAAATCAATTTTAGTTTGCAGTTCATCAATTTTATTGCTAATAACTTCTTTTGATAAATTTGCTATTTCTTTTACACTAAAGCCCATAGATTGCCAAAAATGAATATTAGCAAGTTTTTTCAAACTTTCTTCATCATAATATCTATATCCGTTTTCTAAATCAACCTTACAAGGCTTCAAAAATCCAACACTATCATACCAAATTAATGTTTTTGTGCTAACTCCTGTAATCTTGCTAAATTTACCAATAGAATACATTTTTTCTCCTTTCTATACCCAGATTAACATTATAGTTAACTAGAAACTCAAGTGTTTTTCAAAAGTTTTTAAATTTTTTTAATTTATATCGTAAATTTCAGAGGTATTAAAAAATAAAATAAAAATTTGTTAGAATAACAATTTTTGATTTGTTAAAAATTTCGCTAATTTCAACTACTGCGAAGCTTACTCTTAGTGTTGTTTTTAAAGGTGTCGAATTCGACGCCTATATTCATATAAGATAAGCTTTTGTGCTTTTTAATCATTTTTATCTATCAATAGTCTATCGTTATTATTCATAAGCACTTGCATTTGCTTAATTGCAATTCTATTCAATTCAACGATTCTTTCGCTTTGAGATTTCTTTTGTTCAATCAAGTAAGCATTTATATTTTCCATATTGGATAAACAAATAAGTTGTTCCATTGTTGCATAATCTCGAATATTGCCTTTCAGTGTTGGATTTTCTTTTCTCCATTCACTTGCTGTTTTCCCAAATAATGCAACATTAAGAAGGTCGGCTTCACTAGCATATATAAGATTTGCTTGTTTTTCACTAAGAGTCGGCACAATGTTTTCTTTTATTGCATCTGTATGTATCTTATAATTTATCTTAGATAATTCTCGTTTTACATTCCAACCAAGTTGAGCTTGTTCATTAGTTTTTAGTCTTTGGAATTCTTTTATAATATATAAATTAATCTCTGGAGAAATCCAAGAAGCAAATTGCAGGGCAATATCTTTGTGAGCATAAGTTCCACTATTATACTTACCGCGTTTTGTTGTAAGCCCTATTGCACTTGTCCTTTCTATCCATCTTTCGGGAGATAATGTAAAAGCATTAGTTCCGGCTTGATTTTTAAAGGCGTCGAATTCGACTCCTTTAAAATTAGGATTATTAAGTTGCTCCCACAATCCTAAATACTCTATTGTATCTTTTCTTCTTAACCAATTTCTGACTGCTTCTTTTGGTTCTAACGGATTTTTGTATCTTGCAATATCTGTCAATGAAAAATAATCACTTTCGTTTATATGAATTTCTTTATCTAAAACTTGAATTTCTCTATTTTTATTCATATCTTTTCTCCTATGTTTTGATTATAACATAAACATCATCTTTTTGTATTCATCTTTTATAAATATTTGCATTTACTTTCGCGTCTTGATTTTCGCCACTTAAAATTTTAATTTCGTGCAACCTATTGTTCGTATACACTGTAGTTTTCACATCACGGTGTCCTAAAAGTTGTTGAATTACTTTTGGATTTTCGTTCATTTCAAAAAGCATATTTG
>CALBKX010000055.1 GCA_937895935.1 uncultured Clostridia bacterium | reverse complement strand
CTTTAAGCGAGTTTTACGCAGCATTTAACCGTCTCTAGGTGGTTAAATGCGAAGTGCTAAGCGTAAGCAAACATTTACATCTGTTTACATCTGTTTAACTTAAAATATCATTGTTATGTTCTGACATTTGTTGTTCTTTAGGTTTATCTGAATTTGAATAATTTTGATTATCGTATTTTTTTTTGCGATCAAAAATTTTTACATTTCCTTTATATTTAAATATCATAAAAATAAAATACAAAGTTGCTATTCCTATACATATATATATAAGACGAGAAAAAATACTGGCTTGCGTTCCAAAAAAGCCAGCAACAAAATCGTACTGCAAAAAGCCAATGCTGGCCCAATTTAAACCACCTATTATTAAAATTAAAATAGATATTAAATTCATCATAAATAAAAATACCTTTTGGTTAGTATCTCCAAAAAGTATTTTTTTATGTAGTAGGAAATATCGCCAAGCGACACAAAGTGGCATTTGGCAGAATTTCCGCCCGTACTAACAAGCATTGGTTTGCGAGAAAGCAAACTTTTGCGGGCAGCAAAAACAAAATTTGATTTTTCAAATTTTCAATGCGGATTTTTATTTATCTATTCTTCAACCTCTGTTTCTAGTTGCTTTTTATTGAACGTATCTATAATCATTTGCTCCATTCTTTTCATACATTCTTCTTGAGAATAACAAATAGCGCTATTTAAATATTTTTCTTCAATTATCTTTTTATCTTCTGGATTATCTATAAAATAATCAATCACTCTTGCTAAATCTTTTGGATTTCTATTTTTAAATATGCACTTTTTGTCCACAGCAAAATTTCTAGTTGCACTTAATTTTGAATCAGAAACCAAGGTTATTTTCCCACAACAGATAGCCTCAAGACATGCAATCCCCTCAAGTTCTACCTCGGCAGTATGAGCATAAATGTCACAATAATTAATTACATCAATAATTTCTTTTCTATCATAGAATTTAAATATTGGAGGAATTGGGAGTTTTTTAGCAAGGCGTTTATAATATTTCTCTTTAGCGCCTTGTCCAGCTAAGATTAATTGAATTTTATCTTTATATTTAGAATATTTAATTGCTTTTAAAAGAATATCTTGTGATTTTTCACGAGCATAACGCCCAATCATCAAAACAATAATTTTATCTTTAAACTCAGCAGATTTACTTATGTCCCTTTTTTGAACATAAGAATTAACGCCGTTTGAAATTACATAACCGTTTGTTTTTAGTTTTATATGACTTTCAAAAACATCCCTAATAAATTGGGTTGGATAATGGATAGCATCCACATTTTTATATAATTTTTTATATATGTATTGATAAACTGCGTGATTTATTATATTGATTTTATTAACTTTAAAATAACTTGTTAAATTTTCTGCTTGCATATGGAAACCCGCAGTTATTGCAAGACCTCGTTCTTTTGCGATTTTTGCAGTTGCCATTCCAAGAGAAAGCGGAACCATTATATGTACAATGTCAGCTTTATCAAGTGCTTTTTCAATAATTTCCTTATCTGGCTTTGCAAGAGCAACTCCAACTTTTTTAACATAAGAGTTAATTAACTTTCCAAAGTTATAATTAGGAACCACGAAAAAATCCTCTTCATTTTTTCTATTTTCGTCACCGCACAAAACTCTAACGGTGTGTCCCTGTGTTTTCAAAAACCTAATTAAATTCATTGCAGCGATAGTTGTGCCATTGTTTTCTTCACCTAGCACATCGCAAACTACTGTAATAATCATAATCCCCCTATGTTTGACACAATACGACATATATGTTAATATATTTTTAATATTTTCGCAAGGATTTAAAGATAGTTTATGTATTTTGGTATATTATTATTTTGCATTTTTAGTATTATTTTTTTTAATTTATTATTTAGTTTTACTTGGACAATGGCATTAAACCTATTTTTAGGTTTTGTTATTGTTCTAGTTCCATCTTTAATACCTGCAATTTTAATTAGGTTACTTCCAAAAAAATGGTTTAATCCTGACAACAATATATACAATGTTAACAAAAAAGAAAGTAACTTTTTAATTAAACTTGGCATAAAAAAATGGAAAGATAAAGTCCCAGAACTAGGGAAATTAGTCAATTTTAAAAAAGATAAAATTTATGATGTAAATAATCCAAAATATTTAGAAAAATTTTTAATTGAAACTTGCTATGCAGAAACTTTGCATATTTTGTGCATTGTAACTGCTTTGGTCGCTATGTTTTTTATGCCTAATGGCTGTTTTTGGAATATTGCTTTCCCAATCGCCATTGTTTACTCTGTTTACAACATTCCATCTATATTAATCCAACGTTTTAATCGACCTAGATTAAAAGTACAATTAAAATACTTGACAAAAAAAAATAAAAATGATATTATCAACGCGATTTAATATTTGTACATTTAATTTTGATATTAAAATGTATATTTTTTGATTTTAAATCATATATTAATATGCGTTAAACAATTTTTGCGAAAAATCGCAGACTTTTTTTTAACATATTATTACTATTAAAAAACTATTAATCAATATATTATGATTGTAGAACAATACTTTCACAAAAAAGGAGACTTTAATATGCAACCAGTTTATTTAACCGAAGAAGGAAAAAAACAATTAGAGGAAAAATTGAATTATTATAGAACTGTAAAACGCCCTGAAATCACAAAAAAGATAGGCATTGCAAGAGAATTTGGGGATTTATCAGAGAATGCAGAATATGACAGCGCAAAAGAAGAACAAGGTAAACTTGAAGCTGAAATTTCTGAAATGGAAACAAAACTCAAAACTTGTATAATAATTGACAAAAACAACATTGACACATCAAAAGTAAACATAGGCTGTACAGTTAAAGCATATGATGAAGATTTTGATGAAGAAGTTGAATATACAATTATTGGAAGTACTGAAAGTGACCCAAGCAAAGGATTAATTTCAAACGAATCGCCAGTTGGCTCTGCTCTACTTGGTAAAAAAGTTGGCGATACAGTTTCCGTTAAAACTCCAGTTGGTGAGTGTACTCTTAAAATTCTTGATATAAAAGCATAAACAAAAATAACGCCTAAATTTAAAGCATATGTTGTTAAATCAATCTAACATTGCTATTTAAATAGGCGTTTTTTATATTTTACACATAATTTTGCTTTTTTGCTTTTGTTGACAGATGGCTCGTATCTTTAAAATTTGAATAAGTCGAATTTAGGTTGCTAACCGCAACTACCTTAATAAATCAAGGCATCACAGTTTGAATATTAAATAATATATGCGTCACGATTTCAAGTGTTAGTTTATGTAAGCATAAAAACACTTTCTCTCGTTCCTTAATGAACATCAGTTGCTGGCAAATATCCATTCGTGCTGCTTGCCGACAACTTGCGATAAAATACCTTCGGTGCATTCAGACAAAACTTCCGATAATACAGAATAATATTTTTGTAATTTTGTGGCAATCAAAGTTAATAACAAAAAAAATATAGGTAATCTCATTTTAACCTATATTTTTTTAAATAGTATTTTATTCTTGGTCTTGAATTTCTTGCTTTGGTTCTTCTTTTGTCATCTTTTTTGGAGTTATTGTTAAATATCTGTATGGCTCTTCTCCGCTTGAGAATGTTTCAACAAATCTATCTTCTGCTAGTGCAGTGTGAATTATTCTTCTTTCATTTGCTGTCATAGGTTCAAGCCTTACTGGGTGATTTGTTTTTGCTACCTTTCTTGCCATTCTGTTTGCAAGTGCAATTAAAGTATCTTCCCTTTTTGCACGATAATTGTCACAATCAACTCTTATTTTTTTTGCGTGACGATTGTTTTTGCCTACATAAACATTAGCCAAATATTGAATTGCATTTAAACCTTCACCTCTAAAACCAATTATTTCTGAAGCACCAATTAAATTTAAGAATACCTCGCCAGAGTTTTCCTCTGATAAAACATCACAATTATACTTTGCCGCTTTCAAAAGACCGTCAACAAAAGTTTTTGCTTTTTCAATATCACTAATTTTTTGTTGCTCTTTTTTAGAAACTATATGGTCAACTGGTTCTTCCACATCTTCTTCCATTGGAATAATGTTTTCTTGAACACTTTTAGTTTCTTCTTTTATTTCAGCTTGTTTTAATGCTTCTCTTTTTTCATATTTTTCAATTGCATCTTCAGATATTGAAACTAAAACTTTTGCTTTTTTAAAAAAGCCACCTTCTTCCAAAATTTTAATATCAACATCTTCTCTAGATGCTTTTAATTCTAAAAGAGCATTATTTATTGCTTGTTCAATGTTTTTACCTGTTCCTTCACAAGATAACATTTTTTCTCCCCCTTTTAAAATATTATTGCTTCTTTTCACGCTTTTTGCTTGTAACTTGCAAAAGTTTATTGATTAAAGGTGCAGTTGCAGTTGAGAACAATTGACCTGTAACAATGTATATTGCAAAAATAGAGTTATAACTCAATGTGAAAATCAACATAATAACTGGAAAGATAACCATCATTGCTTTATTGGAAGTTTGCTGTGCTTTAACAGTATCACTTCCTTTTGCTTGTTGTGAGTAGAAATTATCTTTCTTATTTTTTTTCTTAGTTAGCAAATATTGAGATAAAAATGTTGTTGTTCCAGCTAAAATCGCCAAAATGAAGTAGCCATTAACGCCTTGATTTTTTTCCAAATTGCCCATAACTGCTTCGTATGCTTTTTGCGCATTGGCTTTTAATGTTTCTTTGTTTTCACCTTCAAAAATTAAATTTGCGGTTTTAACATAAGAATCAAAACTTGGAATTGCTTTTGCAAATGGCGAATCTGCAATCCAAACATTTTTTATCCATAAAAAGCTTTCTTGAACTTCTTTGTATTTTTCTTCAACGGTTGCATTGGCAACAGAGATTTTACTTTCATCACCACTTTCAGAAATCTCAATGATATAACCTTCAACTTCAGATGCTTTTAATTCCTTAATTTGCTCATCAGTAAGAGAATGTTCCACTTTTACATAGTCAGTTATGTATGCAATTTGCAATTGTTCATATTGGTCAGTAATTTTATACGCAGCCATTTTGTTAAGACCTGAAAACAATGTAAAGAAAACGAAACAACTAAGAATCAAAACGCCAAGCATAGGTAGGCACGAGCCTAAAGGATTAAAACCTTCCTTTTGATATAATTCACCAATTTTTTGGTTTTGAACTGTTTTGTCTGGATATCTTTTTTGAATTTCAGCCATTTTAGGTTGAAGTTTCTCTTGTACTTCAGTCATTTTTGCACTTGAACGCCTATTAATAAAGTCAAGTGGCAACATAATAAGTTTTATGCAAAGAGTTAACAATATTATTGCTAGTGCATAATTTCTGATTTTGCCATTAAATGCAAAAATAATTTTTTCCCAAACTCCTGTTGGAGCGGTTGCGAGCAAGTTTGCTATAAAAGCCATTTAATATCTCCTTTAATATTTGCAGGCAAAGGGTCAAACCCATATGCCGATTTAGGATTACACCTTAAAATTCTTTTAATTGCCAAATAAAGTCCCTTAATTGCCCCAAACTCTTTTATCGCTTGAACAGCATAAGTCGAACAAGTAGGATAAAACCTGCACGTGTTTGGTAGTAAGGGAGATATACACAATTTATACACATAAATCAAAAACAAAAATAAAACTTTAAAAGGAAACTCAATTATTTTTTTCAGAATTTTCATTTAAAAGCCCCGCTTTTTTAACAAGAGCAAGCATATTATTTTTAATTTCAAGATAAGTTTTATCTGCAAGACTAGGTCTAGCAACAAAAATATAGTTATAACGTCTGTCAACTAAAGAAATTATAGAGAGAAACGCTTCCCTCATTCTTCTTTTAACTTTGTTTCTAACGACTGCTTTGCCCACCTTGTTACTAACAGAAAAGCCAACCTTGAAAGGCTTGATTTTTGCTTTGATATATGAAAGTGACATATCCTTTAAACTAACGCTTTGACCATTTTTATAGATATAATTAAAGTGTTTGTTTTTTTTGAGGCGATTTTCCCTTTTTAACATTTTTTACACCTCTTTTAAAAATTAAGCAGATAATTTTTTTCTGCCTCTGTTTCTACGTCTTTTAATAACATTTCTTCCAGATTTAGTGCTCATTCTTTGACGGAAACCGTGAACTTTACTTCTTTGTCTTTTTTTTGGTTGATAAGTTCTTTTCATACTAATTCCTCCTGTAAATTTTCGCTTATTTTGGCGACTCCGACTAAAAAAACGACTATTTAAGCCATCATAAACTAACCAAGTATACATATTTAAATTCTCTTTGTCAAGAAAAACAATAAATGGCTCTTTATGATAATGTAAAAAAACAGACTAGCACACGCTAGCCTTGTAAAATTATACAATTTATTGTAATTCTTTTTTTAGTCATATTCACAAACTTCTTTATTGGTCTGTTCTATAAAATTATTTAGGTTTGCGTTTATTAACTGTTGTGGATTAAAAAAATATGATATATAAAGTGAATATTGATCAATATCAGATGAATACCCATTTATTGTAACATCTATATCGTTATCATTAAAGTACTTTGTTAGATGAATATGCAAATTTTTATCTCTATTTACTAAATACAATTCATATTCTATAGAATCATCAATTGAATCATTTTCAATACAAATAAAATTATGTTTATTCACTAAATACTTTTGCAGTTTTTTTACATTTTTTTTAAAATCGCCCACAATTTGCATATTTACTCCTAAAATAATAGTCCAAAAATGAATGTGGTTCAAATCATTCTTGATACCTTTATTGCCTATGTTAATGCTGAAGAAATAGTGTGATAGTGCCTATAATATCCATTCTATAATGTTATTTCTATGCTAAATTCAACAAATAAAATCAAATATTTTTAATGATTATATCAAATTTTATAACTAATTCAAAGCATTAAAAACATTTTAACTATTGAGAATTTAAATGCGACAAAATTACTTTTAAAAGTTTATTTTTCACTAATATATTTAGCAGATAAAATAACAATTTTGGAAAAACACCATAACCAATTTATCACTCAAAACTAAAAAAATTATTTTTTTGATTTAAAACTAAATAAAACTTTTTATAATTTCAAATAATTAGGATTCCTTTTAAAAACACTATAATTTTTCAAAACATCGTTTTTATATTTATATTTCATACTTTTTCCCTTTTTATTTGCATTTTTTTTGTAAATTATAATACAATGAATATAAAGGAATAAAAATGACAAAAAAACAAACAAATGCAAAACGTTTTGTTAACGCGTTCAATCAAATAGACTACGCCCTTAGGGTTCAGCATAATTTTAAACGAAGTATGGGTTTTTCAGATATGATTAGACGTGCCGTGTCTGTGAATCATATTGTCCGAAAATATGAAGATGATTTAATTGATTATGGCAGGCTCAGAAATGCAATTGTGCATAATTCTAATCCAGATGAAGTTATTGCAGAGCCACACGAGGATGTTGTAGACAAAATTGAAAATTTGGCTCGACTTATCACAACACCCCCAAAGGTGCTGGATGTTTTGGCTGAAAAAGACGTTTTTACTGTAAATTTTGACGTTTCAATTAAGGAAGTTATTAAAAAAATGACTTCCACCAAATTTAGCAATATCCCCGTTTACAAAGACGGCGAATTGATTGGCGTAGCCAACGGTCAAAAAATTTTAAACATACTTGGTGAAAAACTTTTAGAGGGCGAAAGTGCCGATGAATATTTAAGCACTCATAATATAGATGAAATCGCTTCAATGCCAAACGATAATAATTACTATATGGTTATGTCAGCGAATGCTACAATTGACCAAGTTCTAGCCGAATTTTTAGCGAACCGCAAATTGCTTGTTATCATTATAACCAAAACTGGTACAATGAACGAAACTCCTCTTGCAATTATCACATCAAGTGACTATATGGAATTAAATAAAATTTTGGAGAATTATTAACAATTACATTTTTGTTGACCATATTATTTTTAAAAAAATAACGCCCAAATTTAAAACAACTCAGTTTAACACTAAAAAAAGACTGTAAAGGAAATTTACAGCCTTTTTTTGTAAAAAAATTTAATGAATTAAATTTTCTAGTATTTAAATACTAATTGAATTTTGCTTTGTAAGCAGAACCAAATTTAAATACAGGTTTTTGGCAAGCTGGGATTTTAACCGCTTCTTTAGTTTTTGGATTGATGCCAGTTTTTTCTTCAACTTTTTTAAGTTCAACAGTGCCAACGCCAACTAATTGAATTTTATCTCCTGCTTTTAAAGTGTCAGTAACAACATCCAACATTGCATTGTAAACTGTATCAATATCTTTCATTGTGATACCAGCTTTGTCAGAAATTGCTCTAATAAATTCTGTTTTATTCATAAATTTCCCCTTTATTAAATTCTTAAATGGTTATTTCCATTAAGTACCTTTATTATACAGGATTTAACAGAATTTTCAAAATGATTTTTTTATTTTTAATCAAAAATTGACGGAAATTGTAGAAAAATTTACTTAAGCCATAGAAAAAATACCCTTTTGCCAGGATAACAAAAGGATATTCCCCATTTTTTAATGTTTTTAATCAATTTTTAAGTAGATAAATGCAACATCCACGATAAAACTTGGCATCGCAGTTTGAATATTAATTAATATATATGCGTCACAATTTCAAGTATTTGGTTTATGCAAGCATAAAAACACTTTCTCTCTTTCCTTACCATCAGTTGCTGGCAAATGCCACTTAAGGGTCGCTTGCCGATAATTTCCGATAATTTGGCTTTTAAAAATAGTATCTTCCCCGTTTTAAACCTTAGGCTACTGATTGTGAGTTATGCTTTTTCGTAAAGAATACCAAGTGTTTTTTTGCCACAATGAACACATACGGTTGGACCTGCAAAAGTTTGAATAACCTCTTCAAATCCAAATTCGTTTAACATATTTTCAATTGTGTTTGCTACTTCCATAAAAGAAGAGTAAGTTATAAAAACACGCTTTTTGTTTGGAGGACATTCTTTTAAAATATCATTTACATATTTTATAAGGCAACTTTCAACATTGCCCATATATTTTTTTGTAACTTTCATTTCTCCGTCAACCAATGATATCCTTGGCTTTATTTTTAAAAGATTTGCCCCAAGAAGTGCAAGAGAAGAACATCTACCTCCCTTATGCAAATTTTTTAGTGTATCAATTAAAAAAGATGCTTGGATTTTATCAACTTCAGAAAGCAATTCACTTTTAATTATGTCTATATCCTTGCCTTCATTTATTTTTTCAGCACAAGACAAAATTAAAAGTCCAGACCCGGTTGAAAGAGATTTTGTATCAATAACAGTTACTTTGTCTGTTCCTATTTCCTCACTGGCAACTAAAGAATTGTTTCCTGTGCTAGAAATTTTAAATGATATTGAAAAATGGAATACATGGTCACATTCTTCCAACATCTTTTCAAAATGCTCCTTGTATTCATAAGAACTACGAGCTGCAGTTTTAGGAAGTTTCCCAGTTTGCTCTATGTACTCATATAATCTGTCTTGTGTTATATCAATGCCGTCTTGAAATTCCTTATCATTTAGTGTGATAACCATTGGCATCAATCTTATATTGTATTTTTCTAAAAGTTCAGGCGATAAGTCACAAGTACTGTCTGCCGATATACCTATTTTCATAATTACTCCTATAAATTTTTGTTTAATGTTTAAACCAAATTTGAAGCCTTTTAACACTATCCGCCCCCCCCTATAGCGTATGGCAAATCTGTTAAACTTAAAGTGACATTTTAATTTTTTAAAAACTAAAATATTAAGATTTGGAAAACATTTGTCACAGGCAAAATAAAAATAACTTTTTTGTCGATAACGTTACTGATTTTACTATATATATGTAATTTTGTCAAATTATATACTTTAATAAATAATAATAATTTAAAATAAAAATTACATAAAATATTTTAAAAGTCATATTGACAATAATGTATATTACGCTTTGTTTATTTTTAAAAAAAGAGAGTTTTTAAAACTCTCAATCCCTTTATTTTAAAGGCTTTGGTGCGGATGGCGGGACTTGAACCCACACGATTTCTCACTTGCCCCTTAAACAAGCGTGTCTACCATTTCACCACATCCGCATATATAATTTTAATTGTTAATTTTTTAACAACAAGTTAAATTAAAATTAAATACTTAAAGAGTATAAATATTTTATTTAATTTTGTCAATATATTTTTGTGTATTTTTAGTGACTGTCACCGAAAGAAGTGAAAGCAATTATTTACATAAGATAAAACCCTTCGAAGAAATACACTTCGCCAAGTGGCCTCTCACCCCCTAGATGTAAATGCTTTGCTTGAACGATTTTACGAAGCATTTAACCGTCACTTGGTGGTTAAATGCGAAGCTCAAAGTGAAAGCAAACATTTACATCTGTGTAAAGCGTAAGCAAACATTTACATCATTTACACTCCTTGCATATTTTAACTTTTTTTGATATACTATTAAACAATAGAGGAAAATAGAATGATAAAAAAATTTGTAAATACTATAGACTTAAGAGAAAAATTAGTAAAAAGTCATTTTGGCGATAATATGATTAATATGTTAAGTTTTCCTGATGAAAGAAAATGGTATAATAGCCATGTTTTGCCACTGGATAAAATAATTGTGGTGTTAGCAAAAAAAATACTGCCTAATGAAAAATTTGACAGTATTTCAGATGTATATTCTAATGCTTACTTGCAAAACGAATATAAAAAATTCAAAACTCTAAATATAGAAATTTCAAAATAAAACTTTTCATTGCATCCCTTCACGTGGTGGCATTTTGCCCATCATTTGGTGAGGCCTGTCCACTTCAACATAGATTTTAATAAATCGGCAACATATGTCAACTTTGCTGAATTTAAAAACAATTTTGATTTTTTAATTTCATTTTCAGTTAATTCTCCATATTTTTTTAAGAGGTCAAGTGCTATTTCACTCGCCTCTTTTTCAATTTTTATTGTAGAAATTTTAATTGCCATTGCAAAAACAAAAATCACAAAACAAACAGCAAAAATAACTATAGAAAAAAATAGTTTATCAAAAATAAGCAAAATACAAGATAAAATTATTAAAGGAATAATAAACTTTGATATCACTTTACAAAAGTTTACTTTTTTACAGTATTTTTTCATTTTTGTTTTTTGGTTTTTAAACTGAAAAGCGTGTCCTAATTCGTGTGCACAAATTGATAAGCCCGCTAAATTATTTGAGTTTGCATATTGTTCACATAACACTAAAGTTCCGTTTGACGAAAAACTATCACTAAATAACTTTTTGTTAAACTTTATTATTACCATGTTATTAAAAAACAATTTAGAAATCAAATTAGCAAACATTACTGGTGTTATTTGGGTTGGATATTTTTCAGTTTGTTTGTATTTGGAAAACATTTCCACTGCTGAAAAATTTACAACCGCTAAACCTACCGTAACAAGTAATACTAAAACAGCTACCACTATCAAAATAACAATTTTAACATCCATTATTATATATTAGTATCAAAAAAATTATAAAGTCAATTTAATTACAATACAAAAATTTTAAATTAGTAATTTACAAAATTAAATAGTCAAAAACAAAATTCCTAGAGTGTTAGGTCCGCAATGACTTGCGATAGTTCCACCCGCTCTTGTTTTATATATCTCTTTAAATCCCGCACCTTTCAACGCATCCTCAGCATATTGAACGGCTAAATCACTGGCAGTTGTGTAAGTGATAAACGCGATTGATTTATCTTGGCTTGGAAATTGTTTTAATGTATCTGCACAGTAATTTTTAACCACCAAATTATAGTCACCTCTATATTTTTTACCAGAAATCATTTTCCCATTTGAAACTATAATTTGAGGTCTAATTTTTAAAAGGTTTGCACCAAAAAGTGCAAGAAAAGAACACCTTCCACCTTTTTTTAAATAATCCAATTTGTTAATAACAAAACTTGCTTGAACATTTTTTGTTGCTTCTTTAACAATTGAAACAATCTGTTCTGCACTTTTACCTGAAGATGCTAGGCGTGATGCTTTGATTGCAAGAAGTGCAATGCCTGTACTTAAACTTCTGCTATCAATTACATAAACATTTTTTAATTCCTTGCTTGCTTTTACTGCATTTGCATAAGCACTGCTCATTTCACTTGAAAGAGAAAAGTGGATAACAGCGTCTGATGTTTTTAAAAGTTTGGAAAAATGCTCCACATATTGATACTCATTAACTGCACTTGTTTTAGGTAAAACTTTATTTTTTTCCACAAAATCAAAAATGCTTTCTGTTGGAACTACCCCGTCCAAAACTGTTTCATCGCCTAAAAGAATTGTAAAAGGAACTGTTGATATATTAAATTTTTCTAATAAATCTTTTGGTAAATCTATTGTGCTTTCTGCTGATATTGCTATACTCATATTTTTTATTGCCTCCAAATTTTAATCAATAGCAAAAATTTTCCGCTATTTTCAATTGTATTTTATTAACAATTTTATTGATTGCTCAACCTACTATATAAAATTTATATATACATATATAAAACCAAAAGTAGAGATGACAAAATTCGACTCTACTGCGAGTGGAATGACTAAAAATAAACTTTACAAAAATTAAAAATTATAGTATAAATATGTTTATGGAAGAAAAAATTGAGGATTTAAAAGATATTATAGGAAAAAATATAGCGAGTTATAGAAAACTCGCTGGTCTTTCGCAAATTGATTTTGCTGAAAAGTTAAACTATTCTGACAAGGCTGTTTCCAAATGGGAACGAGGCGAAAGTTTGCCTGATGTTATTGTTTTAAAGCAAATTGCAGATTTTTTTGGAATAACACTCAACGATTTATCAGGCTACAATGTAAAAAAACAGAAATCTATCCCATCTTTAAAAAAGATTTTACAAAACAAAATTTTGGCAACACTTTTGTCTGTTGGACTTGTTTGGCTTGTTGCGACAATTGTTTTTGTCGTGTTTAAAATTGCAAATTTAATGCCCGACTTTGCATATTTGGCCTTTATATATGCACTGCCAGTTAGTTTTATTGTTTGTGTTGTTTTGACTCCAATATTTTTTAAACAAACTAAATCTACACAATTTTTGCTAGCCATATTTGAATCATTGCTTCTTTGGACCCTTGCACTATCAATATGTTTGTCTATAAACAATTTATCTAACATTTGGTTTTTTATGATTATTGCAATTCCTATGCAAGTACTGATTATTTTATGGAATATTTTTAGAAAGAAAAAAAATTAAAATTTAATAAAAAACTAATCGAAACTTCAACCAATTTGAAGTTTCGATTTTTTAAATATTCAATCAAAAAAATACAAAATTTTATATTCAAAATTTAAATTAATAATGTAAATATTTTACAAATTAAATCATTTTAAGATAGATTTTTTCTTTTTGATTGTTATGCCGAATATGATTAATACCAATGATATTGTTGTTGCAATAATTATTATGACACCAATCAATGTTTTGGGAATTTGCGATGTTTTTATGGAGTCCGTTTGAATATATGCGGTGACTATTTCATTATCCTCTGTTTCATACTGAATTTGTGTGTACTTTTTAGCTTTAGAATACCCGCTTAAGATTTTAATTTTAGTGCCTTGAGGTAATTGTGTTTCCGTTTTCACATAGTTATTTTGCTCCAACACAAAAACATACGTATCTTTTACAATTTCTGCATTTGGATATAGTTTTTTATTTGGCGATTTTACATCAGAGTCTATCACTTGAGATATTAAAACATATCCAAAAGAGTATAATTCATTGTCTGTTATCTCAACTTTGTAATATTTTAATCCGCTTGAGCCCAAAATTTCCTCTGTTCCTATTGTTTGTAAATGGTCATTGTAATTTAATGTACATATTATAACTGTATCTTCATTATTGTTTGTGTCAGCAAACACTTTTATTTTTGACCAGGCAACTCTTACTTGTGCAGGTATTTCCGCTCTGCAATAGTTTTTCGGCAAAGCCAAAAAACTACCAAAAGCAAGTATCAATAAAATCAATATAAATTTTTTCATAATTTGTTTATTCTTCACCATCTAAATCTTTTATGACGATTTCACCTTTATATATTTTTTTCTTTTTAGCATTTTTAGATTTAAGTTTTTTAAATTGGTCTTTTTTAAGTTTATTTTCACGTTTTTTTAGTATTTTTTCTTGTTTATTTTTTGCAGTTTTTTCTTTGATAGTTTTATCCATCTTTTTTATTTTGTCAAACAAGAAATCACTAAGTTTTGGAATGAATATATGAAGAGGAATGGCTATTCCCGTTAAAATTAAAAACACCATTATAACTTTAAAGGTACACTCTACAATTCCAAAGAATCCACCCAATGACAGTGAACCAAGCAGTAGCAAACCACCTGACAAAGTTACGCAAACCGCTCTTAAAACATTTAATGGGAAACATATATATAGTAAATTTACAAAACCTGTTCCAATTAAAACAAGAGTGCTGACAGTTGAATACTCAAGCGGAGTAAAAAAGTTAAAATTGTTTAAAGTTATTACAACAAGAATGTTAAATAGCATTAAAAGACCATTTGGCAATGCTCTTTTTAACACTGCAGTTGTGAAATCACCAGTAATAAGTTTGTCGTTTGGTTGAATAGCAAGAATAACAGATGGCAAGCCTATTACAAACATTTCAAGTAGTAATAACTGGCTTGGACTGAATGGATAAGGACTTCTTGTAATTATAGTTATAAGTGAAAGCAAAAGCGTGAATACTGTTTTCATCAAGAATAATGTACTTGATTGTTGAACATTGTTTATTACTTGCCTGCCCTCTTTAACAACAGCTGGCAAAGAACTGAACTTGCTATCTAACAAAACTATGTTGGACAAGTTTCTGGCAACTTCACTTCCGTCTGCCATTGCTATTGAACAATCCGCTTCCTTTAGGGCAAGAGTGTCATTAACCCCATCGCCAGTCATTGCCACCGTGTAGCCTTTCTTTTTTAATGCTTTTATTAAAGTATGTTTTTGCTCAGGGCTTACACGTCCGAAAACGGTGAAATTATCTGCTATCTTTTCAACTTCAGACAAACTCAACCCCTCTAAACTTACGCAAGCGTCTGCATTTTCCACACCTACACGTTTTGCTATATTTGATACAGTGTATGGGTTGTCTCCTGAAATAATTTTTATTTTTACATCGTTTTGTTTAAACCAATTTATTGTATCAATAGCATCTTCTCTTATATGGTCTTCTAAAACAATAAGTGCCATTGGTTCCATATAATATGGCAATTCATTTTTAACTATTTGTTCAGGAGAGTATGCAAGCATCAAAACTCTTTTCCCGTCATTTGTTTTTTGGAAAATAGTATTTTCTAGTTTTTCATCTAAAGCACCAACGTGTATAAACTCTGGCGCTCCAAGGGCAAATGTTCCTACGCCTTCAAAACTTGTGGCAGTAAATTTTCTTGCACTTGAAAATTCAATATTTTTTGTTACGCTTAATTCGTTGGTCTTTTTATAAAATAAAACTAACGCATTTGATGTTTGATTGTTTGAACGTTGAGCATTCAATATGTTTGAAATTGCAACCTCATTTGGAACTAAACTTGTTTGTTTTAAGTTGATATGTTCACAAACACGCATTGTTCCGTCTGTTATTGTTCCTGTTTTATCAAGACACAAAACATTTGTTCTTGCCAACATTTCAATGCTGTAGATGTCCTGTACTAGGGTTTTCTTTTTTCCGAGTTTTATAACACCCAACGATAGAGCAATGGTTATAAGTAAAAACATACCCGCAGGTACCATTCCTGTTATGCTTCCACAAGTTTTAGCAACTGCCACTTCCCATACTTTTCCATAAGCATAGTAATTGTTAAATAGCATAAGTGCGCCAACAGGAATAATCAGTATACCTATATACTTTATAAGAGAGTTTATATCTTTAAATAAATCAGACTGAGGGCTTTTAAATTTTTTAGCTTCTTTTGCAACTGTTTGTATATAACTATCCTTGCCCACTTTATTAACTTGAGCTACGCATCCACCAGAAATTATAAAACTTCCTGCAAACAATGTATCGCCTATATTTTTTTTGACCGGTTGTGATTCGCCTGTTAGCAAACTTTCATTTACTTCAACCATACCATCTTTTAAAATGCAATCTGTTGGAATTTGGTTACCTGTGGATAGTTTAATAATATCGTCTAAGCAAAGTTTTGTGGAAAGTATTTTTTCCTCTTTTCCTTCCCTAATTACAATTAGTTTTGGAGCACTGACATAGGACAACTTCTCCACCGTCACTTTTGCCTTAATTTCTTGAATAATTGCAATAGTTGTGTTGAGCAAAATGACAATAATAAAGAATAAATCTGAATATGACCTAACAATTAACAATGCAACAAAAACAATTGCCCAAATTAAATTAAAAAACGTGCAAATATTATCAAAAAATATTCTAAAATATGATTTACCTGAATTTTGTTTGGTTTTGTTAATAAGTCCCGCCAATTTTCGATTTTCAACTTGTTTTTTATTAAGCCCATAATTTAAATCTGGAAAATAACGAGATGTATCAATATTCTTTTTTTTATTAAACATTTTCTTTCCTTTTTTTATTTTTTTCTTAATGTATCAGAAGTTGTAGGTAAGCAAGCCCAACGGATACTTGCCTGCAACATTCGGGTTTTCGAATTGTTAAATGCCACTATTCCTAGAAAAAGTTGTGTTTATGCAACTTAAAAATTTGATTTTTTCAAATTTTAATATTTTGTAAAAATTTTAAGAGTACGTTTTCAAATTGATGGTTTTTTTAGATTGTGTAACTAAATTAATTCTTGAAAAAATTACCAGTCTTGTTTTTTTAACGAACTTGATTTAACATCGTCATAAAACTCAAAATATTTCTCTTTAAATATTTTTTTACTATTTTTTTTAACGTTAAACATTTCTTCAAGTTCTTGAACGGTATATTCGTTTAATTTAAATTCTTCATCTAAATTATTGATTTTTTTATAAATAGAATTTTTATCAGCCATTTTTACTCTACTTTTAAATTGTTTTCCGAAGCTATTTTAACCACTCTGCTAGTTCCTAATCGGCTAGCCCCTAAATAGATAAATTTTTCAGCATCTCCAATACTTGAAATTCCTCCCGCGGCCTTGATTTTTACATTTTCCCCAATGTGCTTTTTAAAAAGTTCAACATCTTCAAACGTTGCCCCATTAGTTGAAAAGCCAGTTGACGTTTTAATATACTCTGCCTTAGCATTGGTCACAAGTTCACACATTTTTATTTTTTCATCGTCAGTCAAAAGGCAGGTTTCAATAATTACCTTTAAAATTTTATTGTTTTTTAAACATACTTCATTTATTTTGCAAATTTCATTGTAAACGTAATCATAATTTTTGGCTTTAAGCATACCGATGTTGATTACCATATCAATTTCATCTGCCCCGTCATTAATTGCTTCTTGCGTTTCAAATACTTTTACTTTTGTTGTGTTATATCCATTAGGAAAACCAATAACAGTACAGATTTTCAATTTGTCGCCACAATAATCTTTAGCCAGTTTTACATAGCAAGGCGGAATGCAAACAGATGCAGTTTTATATTTCATCCCTTCATCGCACAAGTGTTTTATGTCTTCCATTGTTGCGGTTTGCTTTAATAGTGTATGATCACATTTAGATAAAATATCTTTAATATCCATAAATCCCCCTTTTATTTTGTTATTTTTACTTTATATTTTTCAAAAATTTAAACTTAATTATTTTTTATTGGCGTTTTAAATCATCTCGCGAAGTTACTTGAGTGAAAGCAATCATTTACATAGTGTAAACCTCTCCGTCAAACTTCGTTTGCCACCTCTCCTTGGCAGGAGAGGGAAAATAATGATTAATTAAACTTTAAAACATTAAATATATCCTTCGAAGAGCACTCTTCGCCAAGTGGCTTTATTACATTTTTTAGTTTATTGTTAATGTTGTGCTTTTTTAATTTTATAATCATCCTTATTTCTTCTAGATGTAAATGATTTGCTTTAAGCGGTTTTAACGAGAGCGATAGTCCGTCATTTGGTGGACTAGAGCGAAGTGTAAAGCGTAAGCAAAGCATTTGCATTTAGGTAAAACTCTATAGTCTTGCAAAAACTTGCAAGCCACCTCTCCTTGGCAGGAGAGGAAAAATAATGATTAATCAAAATTAAAACATTAACTTATATTTCTTCGAAGACACCTCTTCGCCAAGTGGCTTTATTCTAATTTTATTATAATCATCCTTATTTCTTCTAGATGTAAATGATTTGCTTGAACGATTTTACGTAGCATTTAACCGTCACTTGGTGGTTAAATGCGAAGTTACTTGAGTGAAAGCAATCATTTACATCTATTTTATCACAATATTATTTTTTTCTCAATAATTTAATAAGCAAAAAAATAATATAATTAATTTTTTAAAAAAAAGTTTAAGATTTGCTATGAATAAGAGTAGGAAAAGCGCTTGCACTTACACATCAAAAGTGGTATAATATATTTTATAAAATTAATTAAAGAGGGAAAATAATATGCAAATTATATGTGATGGTTTAGATTTATCCGATGCAGTGCTAAAAGTTAGCAAGGCAATTTCAAATAAAACAACAAACCCTATTTTAGAAGGTATTAAACTTGTTGCAGAAGAAGACGTTTTAACTTTAAGTGCAACAGACACTGAATTATCTATTGAGAAAAAAATCAAAGCAGAGGTTAAGGTTGAAGGTGAAACTGTAGTTCCAGGAAAATTTTTCACTGAATTTATGAAAAAACTATCTAATGAAAAAATTGAACTTGAATTAAACTCTCAAAATCAATTAAAAATTAAATATATGGATAGTGAAAGTTTTATTCAATGTTTTGTAACAGATGAGTATCCAAGTTTTAATAAGATTGATAGTAATGATAAATTTAGCATTACAAATTTAAATTTAAAAAATTTAATCAACAAAAGCATTTTCTCAGTTGCTGTTGACGATTCAAGACCAATTTTAAAAGGCACACTTTTAGAAATAAATTCTAAAACAGTTAAAGCAGTCGCTCTTGATGGGTATAGGCTTGCAATGGTGACTGAAGATGTAGTCTCTTCAACCGTAAATGGTGGAGTTATTGTACCTGCACGTTCTTTATCAGAAATCGCTAAACTTTTAGACGATTCTGACAATTTGGTTTCAATATATATTGATAGCAAGTATGTTATGGTGGACTTAGGTGACACAAAAGTTATTTCTAGAATTTTGGAAGGCGAATTTTTAAACTATAAACAAATTATTGCAACAGAATTTACAACTGAGATTGTAATCAATAAGGCACAACTTACTGACGCCCTTGAAAGAGCTTCTCTACTTTCAAAAGTTGGGCAAAACAACTTAGTTAAGTTTGATATTAAAGAAAACAATTTGCTTTTAACATCAAATTCTGAAATCGGAAACATAAAAGAAAATATCAACATTTCTAGCAAAGGTAAAGACCTTTTCATTGCATTTAATGCACGTTACTTTATGGAAGCATTAAGAACAAATAATGATGAATTTATTAAAATCAAATTTAATTCATCTTCCAACCCTTGCGTTGTTGTTCCTGTGTCTGACAAGGAAGAATATTTATACTTAATTTTACCTGTTAGAATTTTATAATATTTGAATTTATAACTTTTAATAGTAAAAAAGGTCAATAATCAATTAAAAAGCAATGCTGTGTGCTGACTGCACCGACATTGCCTTTTTTATGTTATATATTAAAATGATAAAATAAGTCATTAAATGAGTTAAATTTATTACCTATCCTTAACCAACCTTTTTTATTTATATATATCTCAAATCATTCTTATTTCTTCTAGATGTAAATGATTTGCTTTAAGCGGTTTTAACGAGAGCGATAGTCCGTCACTTGGTGGACTACCAGCGAAGTTACTTTAGTGAAAGCAAACATTTACAAATGTGAAATTTCTTCGAAGACACCTCTTCGCCAAGTGGCCTCTCACCCTTGGATGTAAATGATTTGCTTGAACGATACCCGAGTAGCATTTAACCGTCACTTGGTGGTTAAATGCGAAGCTCAAAGTGAAAGCAAACATTTACATCCTTTAATGGTTGTTATAATTATAATTTTTAGAATTAACTATTCTGATACTATAATCGCTATTGTTATAGAACATTTGATTTTTAAGAGAATAACTTTCATCCTCACCTAGAATAATATTTTCAAGCAATGTTATTGAAAAAGCATTTAGTACAGTTTGAAAACTTTTAAATGTTTTAAGATCTTCAATTGATGGCAATGCGCTTTGATTTGGATGAGTATGTGCGATAATACAAAAATTTGCTTTGAATTTTACTAAATATTCTGCAACTTCATTTGAGTTTAAACTAATGAAACTATGACTAACTCCCTTGAACACTCTATAATTCTTTACCGTCCAATTTTTATTTAAAATCACAAACACCAATTGCTCATTTGGAGATGGTGGAATTATACTGTTTAAGTAAGAAATAATTTGTCCGACAGTTTCAAGTTTTGGCTTTCTATTTGCTTTTGATTTGTTGTACATATATGCTGAAACAGACATAAATTGTAAAAATCTAGCAGTTTTGATTCCAACACCTTTCACATTTAGTAAATTTTCCACATCTGCTTCAAAAATACCTTCAATGGAATGAAATTCTTTTAGCAGATCGTGTGCAATTGGGTTTGTATCTGCTCTTGTAATTGTAAAAGTTAATAAATATTCTAAAAAATGTAATTCGTCTAAATTATAGATGCCGTTATTAGCTATATTCTTTCTGAGTCTTTCTCTATGTCCAGCGTGAACATTGATTATTTTATCTATTGTAGTCATATGTCGCATATTATAACACATTTTTTGCGTTAAAACTAACAAATTAGCATTTAAAATATTAAAAAATTGAAAGTTTTGCTTTTACTTAACTATTTATGCTCTTTTGTTTGCAAAAAGGGCTGTTTTGTAACAAGCGAAACATATTACTAAACATATTTAAAAGTAATTACCGATATTTTCTTATACTTAATACTTATTGAAAATTTGATAACTCAAATTTTATTTTGCTACTTACAAACCAATGCTCGTTGGTACGGGCTTTAAATCCTGCCAAATGCCACTTTCAGTGTAGCTTGGCATTATTTTCTTCTACATAATCCGCATTGAAAATTTGATAACTCAAATTTTATTTTGCTATCCGCAAAAGTTTGCTACTCGCAAACCAATGCTTGTTAGTACGGGCGAAAATCCTGCCAAATGCCAAATTAAAATTTGTCGCTTGGCGATATTTTCTTCTACATAAAATATGATTTTTTTGCGTAAAATGTTATTAGGTGAAAAAATTACAATCAAAAACAAAATTAGCGTATGGAATTGGAAATTTAGGATATGGTACTATTTCTCAAACTATGTCCAATTTTATTATGTTTTTTGGAACAAGTGTTCTTGGAATTTCTGGAACTTTAGTTGGAGTTGCCGTTGCTATATCTGCCTTTTGGGACGGGCTTAGTGACCCCTTAGTAGGTTATGTTTCTGATAGATTTAAAAGTAAAATTTTTGGAAGAAGGCTTGGCTATATGTTGGTTGCTACATTTTTTATGGCAATTTTTAACATATTGATTTGGAGTATTCCACAAAGTTTAAGCACACCTTTTAAATTTATTTGGCTTTTAGTTTGCCTTTTAACAATTGAAACATTTAGCACCTTTTTCTCTACACCATATGTTGCTCTTGGAATTGATATTGCTCCAGACTATAACGATCAAAGCAGTCTTCAAGGTTACAAAACAATATTTTTTATTATAGGAATGGTTTTACCAACGATTTTAATGTTTATTTTTATGCCTGCAAAAAATGGAGCAGGACAACTCGTTCAAACTGGTTACATTAACATTTCATACATCACCAGTGCTCTATGTATTATCTGCGGAGTAGCTTGCGTTTTGGGAACACTGAAAAGAATTAAAGAAGTTCCAGAATTTGAAACAAGGGGAAAAGAAAAAAATGCGTTTTTTAAAATCTTTTATAACTTTTTTAAAACATTAAAAAACAAAAATTTCAGTCCATTAATTTTTGGATACTCAGTTGCTTTAATCGCCGCTTCATTTTTAACAAGCGTTGGTATGCATCTTTTCACTTTTTCATTCCACTTTTCAAGTACTCAAATTTGTTTTTTAATGACCGCTCTTTTTTGCGGAGCAATTTTTAGTCAACCATTTTGGATTTATTTAAGCAAAAGGATAGATAAAAAGCCAGCGTTAAATGTTGCACTTGTTGTTTTACTAATTGGAATAGGAATTGTTGGCTTTATTTTTGGATTTAGAACATTTGTTTCCGTTTCTGTTGTGTTTTGGTTAATTATGCCTGCTATATTTATATGTGGATTTGGAACTGGTGCTTTGTATAACTTACCTATTTCAATGTTTGCAGATGTTGTTACACTGGAAAAAATAAAGAGCAATACAAACAAAACTGCAACTTATAGTGGTTATATGACATTTGCCTATAGCGTTGCAAACTCTCTAGCTTTGTTTATTATTGGAATTTTGCTGGACTTTATAAAATTCAAACCTAGCGAGCCTGTTCAATCAATGAAAGTTCAAAATGCTTTAGGTGTAATTGTTATATTAGGCTGTGCAATATCAATCGCCCTAGCGATTTTCATATTTAACAAATATAAACTCACAAGAACAGATATCTTAAAATTACAGTTAAAAGAAAAAGAAAAAAATGGATCAAATGAAATCATTTAAAAACCCAAAAAAACAAGGTAAAATTTTGCCTCGTTTTTTGTGTTTACAAAATATCGTATTCATATAAATTAATTTTCAAGTGTATTTGCGCTTTCTCTCCCGTTTAAAACAAACGCCTCTTTGCTTTTAGCAAAGTGAGATTGATTTTATCAATCTCAAAAAATTTAAACTTGCTTTAAATTTTTCAAGGCGTTTTTTTCGGTTTATTTTTGAGCGTTTTTAATTACTTCAAAATTTTAACTTGAATATTATCGCCTTCAAGATTAATAACTGTTGTAGGGTTTTCAATTTGTGTATTTTCACTTAAAGTTTCCTTGCAAACATAATTTGTCCAATTTTCAGGGAAATTTTGTGAAATTTCAATTTTGATTTTATCCACTATTTCACATCCAATTTGCTTTCTTGCATCTTGAATACTTCTTACAACTTCTCTTGCAAGACCTTCCTCAGCAAGTTCTTTTGTTATGTTTGTGTCAAGTGAAACAACAAGTTCACGATCACTGGCAACAAAATCTCCGTCTTTTGATAAGTATGTTACAAGTATTATACTTTCGTCATAAATTTTATCATCACCAAGAGTAACACCGCCAGTTACAAATTTAAAGTTTCCTTTTTTGATTGCTTGAATTATTGTTGGAATTTCATTTGGATATTTTGCTCTTATTTCATTAAAGTTTGGATCGTACTTGATTGTTGCTAAATCCTGCACATTATCCATAAATGCTATATTTTTAACATTTATTTCCTCTTCAATAATGTTTGCAAAATCTTTTGCAAGAGTTAAAAGTTCAGCATTTGATGACGCTATTTTTAACAGACTCAAAGGTTGACGATTTTTAATTTTGCATTTATTTCTAACTGAACGTGCTAAATAAATTATTCTTTGAACACTATCAATTTGTTTCAATAGTTTTTCATCTTTAAACTTTTCTGGAATGTTTGGCCAAGAAGTTAGGTGAACAGAAAGTTCGTCTGTTAAACTTTTGTACACTTTTTCAGTAATTATAGGTGCAACAGGAGCAAGCAATTTTGTTAAATTAATTAATACATAGAATAAAGTTTCATATGCGTCTTTTTTATCTTGATCCATACCACTAGACCAAAAACGTCTACGACTACGTCTTATATACCAATTGGTTAAACCATCAATTAATGATGTCAAACTTGGAACAAACTCGTTGATATAATATTTATTCATTGAAGAAGTGATTTTCTTTTCAGTTTCATAGAGTTTTGCAAGTATCCATTTATCTAGGCTATTTGTGCTTGTCGGCTCTTTAACGGTTTCAGGGCAAAATTTATCTATGTTTGCGTATGAAATAAAGAAATTACAAGAATTCCAATAAGGAAGTAATATTTGTTGCAACGCATCAGCAATGCCAGCCTCGTCAAACAACAAATCACCTATTAGCATTGCTTTTGTTTGATATAAATAAAGTCTGAAAGCGTCTGTACCAAACTTTTTCATAAGTTCCATTGGGTCTGTGTAGTTTTTTGACGATTTAGAGAGTTTTTTGCCATCTTTTGCCAAAATTGTACCATGTACGACAGCATTTTTAAAGGCTGGTTTGTCAAATAATGCGGTTGCAAGAACGTGAAGATAATAGAACCAACATCTAATTTGACCTGTATATTCAACAACAAAATCACTTGGGAAATGGCTTTCAAACCATTCTTTGTTTTCAAAAGGATAATGTTTAGAAGCAAAAGGAACACTTCCACTTTCAAACCAGCAGTCCAAAACTTCTGGAACACGTGTCATTTTTCCGCCACATTTTGAGCATTTAAAAGTTACCTTATCCATAAATTGACGATGGAGATTATCTAATTTTAAACCACTTTTTTCAAATATTTCCGCCTTGCTACCCAAAACTTCTTGATTGTCACAACAATCACATTTCCAAATAGGGATTGGAGTGCTCCAATAACGGTTTCTTGAAATGTTCCAATCTCTAGCACCTTCTAGCCAGTTGCCAAACCTGCCATATTTAACAGTTTCAGGAACCCAGTTTACTTTTTCATTGTTTTTAATTAATTTATCTTTAATTTTGTCAATGCTGAAATAATATGCGTCCATTGCTTTATAAATTAAAGGACGTTTACATCTCCAACAATGTGGATAATTGTGTTCAATTGTTCCGTCTTGAACAGCAATGCCTTTTTCATATAAAAATCTAATTACAACAGGATTCATTTCAATTACAGTTTTGTTTTCTTGTAATTTATAAAAATCTGTTATTTCTTCAGTAAATTGACCTTTTGCGTCAACAGGGTTTACAAGTGGCACTTTATTTGCTTTGCAAGTCCAATAATCGTCTTCACCAAATGCTGGGGCTGTGTGGACAATGCCAACACCATCTTCCGCTCCAACATAGTCAGCAGACACAACTCTAAATGCACCCTCTGCTTTTTTGCTAGCAAAATAGTCAAAAATAGGTTCGTAGTTTGCACCAATAAGTTCGCTACCCTTAACGGTTTTTATTATTTTAGGCTCTTCGCCAAATATATTTTTGAAATTTTTTAACGTGTTTACGCAAGCCACATAAACAACGCCTTCTTCAACTTCAACAAAGGCATAATCAAGGTCCTTTCCAACTGCTAGGCACATATTTGATGGAAGAGTCCAGGGAGTTGTTGTCCAAGCAAGCATATATACTGTTTTATTTTCACAAACAATGTCAGATTTAAATTTGACAATAATCCACCTGTCTTGACGAGGTCTAGTTGAATCAGACTCTCTTGTATCGGAAATTGAAAGTGAAGTTTCGCAGTGTGTACAATAAGGAGTAACTCTGTAATCTCTATAAATCAAACCTTTTTTGTAACATTCCTTAAATGCCCACATTACACTTTCCATAAAATCTGGAGTCATTGTTTTGTAAGCACCGTCATAATCCACCCAACGAGCCATTTGCTCAACATATTCTCTCCAAGCATCATTATTGTTGGAAACAATTTCATAGCATTTGTCGTTAAATGCCTCAATGCCTAAATTTTTTTCAATTTCATTTTTGTCAGTTATTCCAAGAACTGTTTCTGCTTGATTTTCAATTGGCAAGCCGTGGCAATCCCAACCCCAAACTCTTGGAACGCTATACCCTTGCATAGTCCAATAACGTGAAATCATATCCTTGATAAAAGACACCAAAACCGTACCGTGATGTGGTTTTCCAGTTGGGAATGGAGGTCCGTCATAAAATACGACCTCTTTATCAGTTTGATTATTTAATGATTTCTCAAAAATTTTATTATCTTTCCAAAATTTTATAACTTCAGGTTGAAATTCTCCAAAATTTGGTTTTGTATCTAATACTGTAAATTGTTTCATAACTATCCTAAAAATTTAAATTTTTTGTACTATTTTTTATTGTTTTGTTTAAACGCCCCCAAAAGTAGCATTTAACTTTTTTTATTTGTCGTCAAGCACTTAAAGTGTTATAGCGAAAGTATTTACTTTAATTTAACCTCTCCGTCAGTCAATTCTTGACTGCCACCTCTCCTTGGCAGGAGAGGGAAAATAATGATTATCAAACATTAAACATCAACCATCTATAACTACCGCAAAATGTAAGCAATCATAAAAACCTCTTTGTCAATTTTCAACTGACATCTCCCCTTGGCTGAGGAGTAAAAATTCCTTCGAAGAATACTCTTCGCCAAGTGGCTTTATTCCCTCTAGATGTAAATGACATGCTTTAAGCGAGTTTTACGCAAAAGCTTTTTGCCCGTACTTTAGGTGGGCAAAAACACGTAGTGCAAAGCGTAAGCATTCATTTACATCTTTTTAACAGACGTGTAAAATATCCAAAACTTCTTTAATTTGCTTCATAGCATAATCCATTTGTTCTTTTGTGTGTGTCGCAGTGTAAGATGTTCTTAGTATTGCTTGCCCAACAGGAACAGCTGGAGAAATTGTAGGATTAACATAAACCCCACGTTCTAGCAAAAGTTTGCAAGCCATAAATGCTTTTTCATCTTCATAAACGTAAATAGGAATAATTGGAGTTGTGCCATCAATAACTTTAATGCCTAAATTTTTTAAGCCTTGACGCATATAGTTTGATATATCTCTTAATGCTTTAACTCTCTCAGGGTGATTTCTTAAAATTTCCAAAGCTTTTCTAGCACACGCTACAGAAGCTGGAGTTATACTAGCACTGAAAATATATGGACGAGATGTATGTTTAACATACTCAACAACTTTTTTAGTGCTTGCCATATAACCGCCCAATGAAGCAAGAGATTTTGAGAAAGTACCCATATAAATATCAACTTGGTCTTCAAGTCCAAAATGTTCTGCAGTGCCTCTACCGTGTTCACCTAAAACACCTAAGCCATGAGAATCATCGACCATTGTTCTAGCACCATATTTTTTTGCAAGAGCCACAATTTCTGGCAACTTACAAATGTCACCACCCATACTGAAAACGCCATCAGTGACAATCAAAATACCTTTATCAGAAGGAACTTCTTTTAATTTTGCCTCAAGGTCCTGCATATCACTATGTTCATAACGAATAAGTTTTGCAAAACTTAAACGACAACCATCATAAATACTTGCGTGGTTTTCCTTATCACACAAAATGACATCATTTCTACCAGCAATTGCACTTATTATTCCCAAATTGGTTTGGAAACCAGTTGAGAAAGAAACACACGCTTCTTTATGTAAAAAATCAGCAAGTTCTTGTTCAAGTTTAACGTGAATGTCAAGTGTACCATTTAAAAAGCGTGAACCACTATTTCCTGAACCATATTTTTTTAATGCCTCAACACCTGCCTCAATTACTTCAGGGTTTGAAGTTAGTCCTAAATAGTTGTTACTGCCTATCATAACAGTTTTGATTCCTTCCATATCAACAACTGTGTCCTGCCCACTGCGAAGTTCGTGAAAATAAGGATAAATACCTTTTTCTTTTGCGACTGTATAATTATGTTCGCCTTCTGTTTTTGCAAACAAATCCATTTTTGATTCTCCTTTAAAATTCCAAAAATTTTATCTCTAGCCTTTTTAAATATCTTTAAAAAAACATTAAGTTTGATAAAAAGAATAATTTGGTTATTCCCTTCATCACAATAGAGTTAATTTTACTACTTTATCAATTCAATGTCAAACAATAAGATGTAAATGATTGCTTACACTTTGAGCTTTACGGACAGCCCACAAAAAGACGAGCAAAATGCTTTCGATATTCTCTTTAAAATGCGTATTTAAAAAACTTTCAATATTTTATCAAAAAATAAAGACAATAAATATATGTACTTTAATTATCATAGTAAAGTGAAAAAAACAATTGATGAAGATATAGTAATAAAAATAGATATTGTTGACAACTATAATGGTATTAGTCCAGCAATGATTTTATATTTCAAAAATCATAATCCAATGCCCATTAGGGAGCACAAATGGGATGATTATATCAAATACTTACAATTATGAAATCTTAGCAATTTTGTTGATTTATATTGCAAAAAAGTATATTACATTAAATAGATAAGATAAAAAGTTCTAAAAATACCAATTTTAGGCTATTTAGGAGAAGCTATGGGGTCAAATAATAAAAAGTTTAGCGATAGCTATTTAAAACAAAATGGCATAGACGCAGAAGAAGTAAAAGATGAGTATGTAAGTAATGGCGGACGCTATGATATATACAATGGAGAAACTGTTACAATAGAAAGTAAAGATGGCAGAGATGTAATTGATACTGAAATGTCAAAAGAAGAATTTTTTAAAATTTATGGTAAAAATAAGGAGGAAGAAAAATGATGATGCAAAATACAAAATATTCATATCATTTTAGTTTACACTTAATGTTCAAAAAAGATATTGACGTTGATTTAACGGAAGAACATTTTGGAATAAAAGCATACAAAAAAACATCTTATAACGAATTTAAAGGCAAAGAAAAAATGGCTAAACTATGGTATAAATCTAAAGAGTTTACAGATGTGAATACTCACCTTGTTTTAGAGGCATTTATTCAAAAAATGGCAACCAATTTCAAAGATTTAAAAGACTATTTAGAATCAAATGATGGTTCGGCAGTTTTTACATTATATTTTACTAATGCCAAAGAAAGACCAATAATTGAACTAACTACTCAAGCAATAGATACATTCCAAAAACTAGGACTTTCATTTGAAGTCGATTTTAATTCATAACAAGTAATCCTTTCGCATAATTAAAAACAAGACAAAATTATTTTTAGTAATTATTTTGCCTTGTTTTTTTGTTATATGTTTACATTCCCTTAATTGCACTGCTAAGTGATAGCAGACTAAAATCACGAGGAAGTGCAAAATAAGATTTTGCATAGTGCGTTAGCATCAAATTTTGAACTCGCTTCAAAATTTACTTCCGATGTGATATTACAAGGAGCAAAGAGGAATGCGGCACTGATAAGTGACATATTCCTAGGTGCGACGCAGCCTAAAAAAATGACATTGTTTTGTTTGGAAAACAAAACGAGCTTGGCGATAATGCCAAGCTCAAAAATTTTATTTGAAAATAAAATTTTAATGTCATTTTACAATTTTTTATTCCCTTCGCCATTGCTATAAGCACACAAAGAAATCATTGTTATAGCATACAAACTAATTAAAATAAATGCTAAAACGATTGCAATGTACAATCCAGCAGTAGGGATTAAACAAATTGCTCTTAAAACAATTGGTAAGCAAGAAAGTAAAAGCGAGAAGAACAATTGCATTGCCCCAACACCTTTGTCGGACTTTGCAAGAAGCATATAAAGTGCAAAAATCACAACAAAAAGACAACAAATACCTTTAGTTACCCAATAGATAATTGTTGTAGGTTTATCCATTGTCCAAAATAAATTCCAAATAAAACCAATTCCAATAAAAAAACCTAAATAAACAAGCAAAGCCAAAGTTGTTAAAAGAATATTTTTTGCCTTATTTTCCATAAAAACTCCTTTTTAAAATGTTTAGAATTCATATACATATATTGTATATTATCACAAATGTTTTAGCAAACAAATTAATATAATTTTATACTAAAATCTTAAAGCAAATTAAACATTAAATCTAAAAAGCATAACATCTCCGTCTTGAACAACATAGTCCTTGCCTTCAATTCTAACTTTTCCGTTTTCCTTTGCTTTAACAAAAGAGCCAGCACTAATCAAATCATTGTAAGACACAACTTCCGCTTTAATGAAACCTTTTTCAAAATCTGTATGTATTTTCCCTGCAGCCTGAGGTGCTTTTGTGCCTTTTTTAATTGTCCAAGCCCTAACTTCCGTTTCGCCAGCAGTTAAAAAGCTCATAAGCCCAAGCAACGAATAGCCAGCAACAACCAACTTTTCAAGACCGCTCTCTTCAATGTTTAATTCTTGTTTAAACATTTCTCTTTCATCTGGTTCTAGTTTTGTTAATTCTTCTTCAATTTTAGCACACAAAGAGATAACTTCACTACCTTCATTTTTAGCAAAATCTTCAACGGCTGTAACATATTTATTGTTTGGTTTTCCTAAATCATTTTCACCAATATTTGCACAATAAATAACAGGCTTTGTTGTAAGCAAGAAAAACTCTTTAACAATTTTTTGTTCTTCCTCATCAAAATCAATGCTACGAGCAGGTTTACCATTTTCCAATGCTTGTTTTATTTTGGTTAAAACTTCAACTTCTAACATAGCGGATTTTTCGCCTACTTTAATCATTTTTGAGCCTTTTTCTAAACGTTTTGTAACACTATCAAGGTCGGCTAAAATTAATTCCAAATTTATGACTTCAATGTCCCTAACAGGGTCAACATTGCCATTTACATTAATTATGTTTGAATCTTCAAAACAACGTACTACGTGAACTATTGCATCAACTTCTCGAATATGACTTAAAAATTTGTTACCAAGCCCCTCGCCTTTACTTGCACCTGCAACAAGCCCAGCAATATCAACAAATTCAATTACTGCTGGAGTAACTTTTTTTGTGTTGTAAAGTTTTGCAAGAGCATCTAATCTTTCATCTTTTACAGCAACAACACCAATATTTGGTTCAATTGTGCAAAAAGGATAATTTGCACTTTCCGCTCCCGCCTCAGTTATTGCATTAAAAAGAGTACTTTTACCAACATTTGGCAAACCAACCACACCAATTTTCATTTTTTCTCCTATTTTGGCTAAAATAACTTTTTCAAATTTTATGTACCACAAAAGTTATTTTAAACAAGCCTTAAATTTTTCTAAAAGTAGGTATAAACTAAAAACCTTAAAAAGTCAAACCTTTTGTTGTTTCTCTTGTATATCTAATAATTAAAAATTTAAGTATTACAACGCACAGTTTTGTTTTGATTTTTCAAAAAATGTGATATGCTTTTATTAAAATTAGATAAAAGGAAAAAAATATGAAAAAAGTAGTTAAATTTAAAAAACTCGACCCAGATGCAATTCTACCAGACTATGCACATGACGGCGACGCTGGTATGGACCTTTACAGCATTAAAGAAGAAATTATAGAGCCTCTTTCTTGGAAATTAATCCCAACTGGTCTTGCTTGTGAACTTCCAGAAAACACAGAAGGTCAAGTCCGTTCAAAAAGCGGTATTGCTTTAAAAAATGGTGTTTTTGTTTTGAATTCCCCAGGAACTGTTGATGAAAATTATAGAGGTGAAATTGGAGTAATTTTGTATAATTTAAACACAAAAGAACCTTTTTTAATTAAAAAAGGTCAAAAAATAGCTCAATTTGTAATTAATTCAATTGAATATGTTGAAACAGTGGAAATTCAAGAACTTTCAAACACAGATAGAGGTCAAGGTGGCTTTGGCTCAACTGGACTTTCAAAAAAATGTTAAGTAATAAGAATTTAAAAATCAACAATTACTAAATTAATTTTTCACTATTTTTTAAAAGGTGAGAAAATGGAATATCCAAAATTGTGTAGGTTCCATACTGCTCTGATAGATAATATTTAAACAATACTTTTGAATAGACTACCAAAACTTTAGCTGTGAAATCAGGATTGCTTTTTAAAGATAATTTAAAATTCATTTCATTGCCCACAGTAAACACTTCACCTGCGTGAAATAAATTTTTATGCTTCTGCATTTTATATTCATCAATAAATCTTATTTTAGTTTGATATCCTAAAAAGTAATTTGGCATTTCAATTACTTTTTTTATTATGCCAGGTCTATTTTCCGGTTCCGCCACAATGTAACATTCTCTTAAATGTAAATTTTTATCATTCTCCAACCTTTGCAACTTTCCAGACTTCAATTGTTCTATGATTTTTATATTTGGCACTGTATATTGAGTTGCATCTTTAACACCTTTTATACATCTTATTGCTTCACTGTGCCCTTGACTAACACCTTTTCCCCAAGCGGTGTATGTGGGATTTCCAAGCGATGTAAAAAGAACACGCATTAAACTAAAAAGCCCCGGGTCCCAACCAAAAGAGCAAAAAGCAACCTTTTTATTTTCTTTAGCTAAAGTATCACAATTCTTTAAGTGAATTGGAATGTTTTTATGAGTATCAAAGGCATCAATACAACAAAAATAGTTTAAAGCCTCTTTTGCCTGTTCCATTAAATTTGATGAACTTCCTCCACACAAAAACATAACGTCAATTTTGTTTTTATATTTACCTATATTACTTGGAAAGTCTGTCACTGTGTAATTGGATTTTACAAGTCTTTTACTAAAAACTGCCACAAGTTTAAAACTATCATCATTTGCAACTATTTGTTCTATACTTTTTCCTAAATTACCATAGCCAATAATGCCAACTCTGATTTTTTTCATATTTTTACTTATGCAATTTTTGTTTTTTATGTTAAGAGAAGTTTAAAAAATATTATATATGTTTTTTTTAACTGAATTTTTTGCTTTTAAATTTTCAATCTACCGCAAGAGAAAAATGGTTAAAATTTATGGTAGAATGTGATAAATTTTTTATAGTGTTTTTTCCCTTTTTGTAAGATTTTACTAAACATATTAGCGAAAATCACTTTTTTTAAACCTTTTTTGTTACTTTTAATTTTTCTTTTTAACCAAAAAAATATTTAATATTGACATTTTATTTAAAAATGTTAAACTAGTAATATATTAGGGGAATTTTATGTCAAAATTATTTGAAAAAATAAGAACAAAAATTTTTGGTCCAAGAACTGTTGAAAGTTTAGGGAAAATGGCGATAAAAAATAAGTCATTGGACGATACAAAAAAATTTAAGAATTTAATTACAATTTACGGAAACTATTTTTTAAAAGACCAAAACTGCTGTGTGACTATGGAAGTTTATGAAAATCACTATGAAGATTTTATGATTGGAAACGTCAAACACGAGTATAAGTTTCAAAAGTTTTATGAAGACTTTGAACAAAACGATACATACTGCAAATTTTCAAAAATGATTGAACAACTAAGTACTCTTAAAAAAATAAATAAGTATTGCTTAACAGAAAAACAATCTTTACTTGCCAAAGAATTAAACGAATTAGGCAAACTTTATAAAGAGAATGATAAAAAGCATAGTAAAATTTTTGAAAAGAATGAAGAAATTAAAACTATGTTAATTGATTATGTTAAACCAAAAGAGGTAAAAAAGGAAAATAAAGAAATATCTTTGTTTAACTAAGTAATCAAATTGCATAAAAAGCAAAGTTGAAATACATATTTAAAATTTAATATTAAAATAAAAACACGACAAAATTGACATATAAACCAATTTTAGCCGTGTTTTTTTGTAATAGTAATGTTGAAATATAATGCAAGTTTAAGTTTTTGATAATTAACAATTAATTTAGTGATTGAAGCAAAATGTTTACAAAAGTTCACATCTTTTTAGCCTTGCTTGCCGACAAGAGAGCGATAGTAAACGTGTTTCGATTAGTAACTCAATTTTGTGTTAGTCAAAAATATTTCCAATAGGATGAGTTATTTAATCTGCTCGCAGGGCTTTAACTGGGTCTTTTTTTGAGGCTACTCGTGCTGGAATGAGTCCTGCAATTAATGTCAATGCTGTTGAAATTATTGTTAAAATTACCATATCGCTAAATTTAAGCACAGCGAGATTTGTACCCAAGTTTCCTCCAGCAATGCTTGATATTATGCTACTTATTGGGAATGTCAAAACAAATGTAACTAAAACACCAATAAGTCCTGCTGAAAAGCCTATTATGAATGTTTCCATATTGAACACTCTTGAAATGTCTTTTTTTCTTGCACCAATACTTCTTAGCACTCCAATTTCTTTTGTCCTTTCAATAACTGAAGTATATGTGATTATTCCAATCATAATTGATGATACAATTAAAGATATTCCCGCAAAAGCAATTAAAACATATGAGATAATTTTAACAAGTTCACCCAATGTTGATGTAATAAAGCCAGTGGTATCAGAATAAACGATTTTTTGATTATTATTTTCAAATTTAGAGTTATAATCATTTATCATTTTAATAATGCTATCTTTTCCTTCAAAATTCTTTGCATAGAATTTTATTCCAACTGGGATTTTACTTATACCTATTTGTTGCATTGCAACCTCGAAAGCATCATCTTTGGATAATTCATAGCCATATTTTAATAATAAAAATTCATTTATTTCATTTACACTTGCAAATCCTGTTGAGGGCAAAACTCCAGACAATTCACTTACTGATAAAACATAGTTATCATAAAAAGTGTAATTTCCATTTTGTTTTCTTTTTAATTGCTCGGTTGCTATCAAAGAATTTTTACAATTTTCACTATAAAAACTTTCGAAACTTTGCATATAGGCAAGACCCGAATCAATTAACTCAGTTGTTGCATCGCTTTTTAATCTTATAATTCCACTAATTTTTAAAGTTATATCAGAACTAGCATATTTTTCAGTCAAAACAGTTTGATTTTCTTTATCTAATTTATCAAAAGAAGTAATCTCATCGCCGTCATAATTTGGGGTGTAATATTGGTTATTTGTTATAACTTTATATTCCTTGCCTAAAATATCAGAATATTTAATTTTTTTATAACCTTTAGCACCTTCCATTTCACAATTTATGCCAATTTCTTCAAGAGTTTTATAGTTGATTTTGTTGCCTTCACCAACTACTAGTAACATATCTTTACAATAACCTTCTTGATTCAAGTTTGGCAGTTCACCTGCAATTAATTCATATTGTTCCATAACATAGTCTAGATTGTCGAGCATTGGATAAATATATGAATTAGCACTGCCTGTCATAATGCTTGTTACGTTTTGTCTTGCACAATACTTATATTTTGTTGTTTCGCCGTCATTCATTTTTGTGACAAATCTAACAGGAGTAAAAAAGTTATACTCAATTACATTTAATTTGCTTGAACCAGAATTTTTATCTTGCTCTTCAAAATTTTTCACTTTTTGCACAAATTCGGAAGTTAAATTATTGTAATGACCATAGGTTATATACCTTGCTGTGTAATTATATGGAACAATTTCATCTGTCTGAATTTCTTCCTCGTTTTCGCTTTGCGAAAAACTTGTTAACTTATCCATATCGACACTTATTGCCGAAACTGTTATTGGATAATTCCCAAGAGCATTTGATTGCATTGAACCAATATATGTATTCATTCCAGTGCTCACAGCCAAAACTAACGCTATTCCAATTATGCCAATTGACCCCGCAAAACTTGTAAGGAGCGTTTTGCCTATTTTGGTAAGTAGATTTTTGAAAGATAAACTAAACGCTGTAAAAAGGCTCATTGCACTTTTTGGTTTTTGAAATTCTGTTATAGTTTCTTTTACTTCACAAGTATAAGGCATTGAATCATCAATCAAGTTTCCGTCAAGCAACCTTATTATTCTGCTAGAATATTTTTCCGCTAATTCATTATTATGTGTAACCATAATAACCAAATGCTCTTTGGAAATTTCCTTTAATATTTCCATAACTTGCAAACTTGTTTCACTATCCAACGCACCAGTAGGTTCATCTGCTAAAATAATTTTTGGATTATTAACAATTGCTCTTGCAATTGCAACTCTTTGCATTTGTCCGCCAGAAAGTTGATTTGGCTTTTTCTTTGCCTGCTCCTTTAAACCAACTTTATCTAAAGCGTTTAAGGCGAGTTTTCTTTTTTCTTTCCTGTTTGTGCCTCCAATTGACAAAGCAAGTTCAACATTTTCAATCACGCTTAAATGAGATATCAAATTGTAACTTTGAAAGACAAATCCTATGTAGTGGTTTCTGTACGCATCCCAGTCCTTATCCTTAAACTTTTTGGTTGAAATCCCATTAATAATTATGTCACCACTGTCATACCTATCAAGTCCGCCTAAAATATTTAAAAGAGTTGTTTTTCCACAACCACTAGGTCCAAGCACCGAAACAAATTCTTTTTCCCTAAAACAAATATTTATGTCGTTTAATGCTTTAACATAATTATCACCTGCAATATATGTTTTATTAATATTTTTTAGTTCTATCATTTGTGCTCTCCTTTTATATAAAACACTTTTAATCTATTCCTCATAAAACATTAATTTGTTTAAAAATGGATTAATTGCTTTTATAATATACTTTTAAATTTTAATTCAATACGTTCTTTAAAAAAACTAAATTTTTTCAATATATCAAAAATTTTAAATATGCAAAAATTTAGCAGATATTAGCAAAAAAAAGCAAAAATATTTAAAATTTAATTATTTTTAATTATTTTTTAATTAATTTTAATTATTTTTTAAAAATTCTGAAACAGCGGTTGCTCCGTCAGAGCAAGCGGTTACAATCTGTCTTAATGATGTATTTCTAACATCACCAATAGCATAAACATTTTTAATGTTTGTTTGCATATTGCTATCCGTTTCAATAAATCCATTTTCAGTAAGTTTAATTTGATTTGCAAAAATGTCCGTGTCGGGTTTTCTGCCAATTGCAACAAAAATTCCATCAACTTGCAATGTAATGATTTTATTATCCTTTTTGTTTAAAACTTCAATTTTTTGCAAAACATTTTCACCAATTAAATTAGTTACAACACAATGCGTTAAAATTTCTATTTTTTTATTTTCTCCACTTGCCATACTTTTAATTTTTTCATATGTTACTTTGTCACCAGTGAAAACATCACGTCTATGAATTAAGTATATTTTTTTTGCTAAATTGGACAAATAAATACAATCATCAAAAGATGTGTTACCTCCACCAACAACAGCAACAACTTTATCCTTAAAAAATCCACCATCACAAGTTGCACAATAACTCAAACCTTTACCTATAAACTCTTTTTCATTTTTAACGTCCAGAGGTTTTGCATATGCTCCAGTGGCAATAATCACCGCCTTACATTCATAAATATTATTATGCGTTTTAACTATTTTTGTATCATTCAAAAGGTCAACTTTGATAACTTCTTCGTTTGAAATTTTAACATTTAAATCTTCCACTTGCTTTTTTAATTTTAAAGCAAGGTCAAAGCCATTAATATCTAAAAACCCAGGATAATTTTTAATTGAATGTATGTTTGTCACTTGCCCGCCAACAAAAGACTTTTCTATTAGTAAAACCTTTTTATTCGCTCTAGCGGCATATATTCCAGCAGTAAGACCAGCGGGTCCCGCTCCAATAATTATAATATCGTACATATTTTTCTCCTTTTAATCAAAAAGATAAAGAATATTTAACATAAGCCTTTAATTTCTTCTAAACTTACGCATTTAAAATTCTTTAATTTTTCATCATAACTTATTAAAACATTGCTTAGTCCTTTTTTAACGCAGTACGCGGTTTTTTTAGCAAATCCCCTAGCCATTTGTAAATCCTCTTTTGTTGCAAAGCCCCCACGTTGAACATAGCCAACAACCGCACTTTTAACATCAACTGTTTTTAATTTTAAACTTAAAAAACTTTTAAGTTCGTTTATATCTGTTGTGTTTTCTTGCAATATTATTATTGGTGCGTTGTTGTTTTTTAATTCCTTTTTAACCGCTTTTAATAAATCTTGTTTTGTGCTTGAAGAAGTGTAACAGTAGCAAGCATTGACCTTTTTAGAAACTTTTAAAGCAATATCAGGACAATGACGCCCCATTACTTCATATATGCAAGTTCTATCAAAAGCAATCATTGATGTATTGACTTTTTCAATGAAGTCGACCGCATTTTCGATTGCTGTTGAATGTCCGATTGAATAATTACTAAATTTTATATCATTATCAATTGTTGTTGGAATAAAAATACATTTAACATTTGCATTATTTAGTTTTAAACACGCTTTAAGTGAGCCATTTCCACCCATAATAATAAGCAAATCTATTTTATTTTTATTTAGGTTTTTAATACATTTATTAAAACCATTTTCTGTTAAAAATTCACTACTTCTAGAACTTTTAATTATAATTCCACCTTTTTTACGTTCACTTTTTATTGTTTTTAAATCAATATTTGCTATTTCATTGTCAATTATACCTTGAAGTCCGTGATAAAAAAGAATAATTTTATGCTTTTTTAATAGGTTACATAAATTGAACAAACATTCGTTCATCCCTGCACCATCTCCACCACTTCCAATTATTGCTATATTCATTTATTCTCCTAATATTTTTAAAATTGATTTTATTTAGTTTAAAGCATTTTGAGAAATTTACATCCAATCAATTTCTTTCTCATTTAACGATTTTAAAATCTCATTACATTTTTTAAAATGTCCATTTCCAAAAAATCCATTATATGCTGAAAGCGGACTTGGATGAGCAGACTTTAAAATGTAATGATTTTTATTTGTAATCAGTGGCTCAAACGCTTTAGCATTTCCTCCCCAAAGCATAAAGATAACAGGTGAAGTTCTTTCATTTAATTTTTTTATGATTTCCGCTGTGATATTTTCCCAGCCTTTCCCTTTATGAGAATTTGCTTGACCTTGTCTAACAGTTAAAACAGCATTTAAAAGTAAAACACCTTGTTTTGCCCATCTAGTTAAATCACCTGTTGGCAAGCATTTTATGTTATATTCATTTTCTATCTCTTTATATATATTTTTTAAACTTGGAGGCAATTCAATTCCATCTGGAACAGAAAAACTCATTCCCATTGCTTGACCTATCTCGTGATATGGGTCTTGTCCAATTATAACTACCTTTACATCACTAAATTTAACCATATTTAACGCATTAAAAATTTGATTGTAAGGTGGAAAAATTGTATATTTGCTATATTCATCGTTAAGCCAAGCTTGAAGTTTTTTAAAATATTCTTTTTCAAATTCTGGTTTTAAAATCTCATACCAATTTTTCGTTATTTGTATCATATAAAAATTATACAATTTTTTTTAATGTCGTAACAAGTAAATTTTTAAAAATAACGATGAAATTTAAACAAGTTTGTTTGATTGACTTTTTTTAATTTTCAATATAAAATGCTAGTTGTATGAAAACGTTTACAAAAAATGATAATGGTTTTATATGCGAAAACTGTGGAAAAACGGTAATGCCATTAAAGTATTCCTCAAGGGACCATTGTCCTTACTGCCTATGCTCGTTGCACGTGGATATAAACCCCGGGGATAGGCAAAATGATTGCCTTGGAATTTTGGAACCATTTGATTTAGAGTATTCACAAAATAAAGGTTATGTGCTAGTATATAAATGTACAAAATGTAAACAGATACATAAAAACAAAGTTGCCGATGACGATAGTAAAAATATGATACAAAAAGTTGCAAACAAAACTTATGAAAGGATAAAAATATGCAAGAAATAGAAGAAATGTGGCAAAAAGTGCTTTTAAAAATGCAAAATTTAGTTTCTGCAATCACTTTTGATTTATGGATTTCAAAACTGGAACCTCTTGAATTAAAAAACGGAGAAACTTTAATTTTGGGTGCTTATAGTACTTCTGCAAAAAAACAAATTTTAAAAAATAACTCTAAACAATTAGCAGATTGTATTAGAGAAGTTTTTGGCGACTATGTTAGTTTTCAAATTTTAGATAAAGAAGAAAAAGAAGAATATTTAGCAAAAAATAATGCTTCTGAAAAAACTGAAGAAGAAGTTGAACAAATAGAACGTCCTCAATTTAATGAAAAGTACACTTTCAATAACTTTGTGGTAGGAAAAAGTAACCAGTTTTGCTATGCAGCAGCTCACGCAGTTGCTGAAAATCCAGGCTCTAAATTTAACCCGCTTTTTATCTATAGCGGAGTTGGTCTTGGCAAAACTCACCTTATGCACGCTATTGGAAATTACTTAACTGAATATAATCCAAATTTAAAAATAAAGTGCGTAACTTGTGAACAATTTATGAATGAATATATTGAGTCACTTGGCGTAACCGAAGGCGGAAAAGATAAAGCAATTTTTGAATTTAGAGAAAAGTATCGTAACGTTGATGTTTTAATGATTGATGATATCCAATTCATTGCAAATAAAAACGCAACAAAGGAAGAATTTTTCCATACATTTAATGACTTATATCAAAACAACAAACAAATAATTATAACTTCTGACCGCTCTCCTTCAGAAATTGACGTTGAAGATAGATTAAAAACAAGATTCTCTTGTGGTCTTATTCAAGATATGCAAATTCCTGACTTTGAAACCAGAATGGCCATTTTAAAGAAAAAAGCACAACTTGAAAAGTTTTATCTTGACGATGATGTACTAAATTTTATTGCTGAAAAGCCATTTACCAATATTCGTGAAATGGAAGGTATGCTTTCAAAAGTTTTCTTTTTTGCAACTTTAATGGGTAAAAAATCAGCAAGTATGGAAGATGCCAGAGAAGCGTTTAAGGAAGATATGTTTGAAAAACAGGAACGCATAACACCTGAAAATATAATAAAAAAAGTATGCGAGTATTTTGGAATTACTGAAAATGAAATCACAGGCAAAAAGAAAAACAAAGAAATTGTTGAACCAAGAATGATAGCCATTTATTTAATAGATGATGTGCTAGACATTCCACTTGTTTCAATTGGAAAAATCTTTGGCGGAAGAGATCATACAACCATAATGCACTCACGCGATAAAATTGGCGACCAAATAAAAAAAGACAACAAACTTTCTGCAATTGTTAACGACTTAAAAACAAAAATTAAAGGTTAATAATTTTATTTTAATTTAAAATAAATTTGATACAATTGTAATTTAAAAAAATATGTAAAGTAAAAACACTACCTCTTATTGCTAAAAAAAATTATTGTAAAAAAACAGGCAAAATTATGTTATTTCCCTTAATTTTGCCTGTTTTTTTTGTAAAATTGTTATTTTTTAATATATTATTTTTTTTAATACTATATAATGTTAAAATTTGACGAGCCAAATTTTAAGTTGCTAAACGCAACTCCCACGATAAATCGTGGCATCACAGTTTGAATAAACATCAGTTTTGCTTGAATATACCTTCGGTGCATACAGACAAAACTTCCGATAATTTTATAAATTATCTTTTTTTAACAAGTATGTCTTCATCTTTACTTTTATTGTTAAAATATTTTTGATATTCATCCTTATACTCATCTGAACTTTTATAATCTGCTTCGTTTTGGAGTTCTTGTTCTGTTTGAAGTTTTTGGTCAAGAACATAATTTGCGTTGGCTAATTCATTTTGTTTTGACTTTAAAACAAATGTTTGAATAATTCCAACTGAAAATAGAATTATAGGTATTATAATTAAAAGAAAAAGCATAAATTTAATTGTTTTTGTTTGTTTTGTCATTTTTGATTTTTCTCCAAATTTTATCGTTTAGTTTTATTAGAAAATTATAGCACGCATTATAAATTAATGCAATGATTTTTCCAAGAGTATATCTTTCGAGTGTAAACGCCAATAAAAAACATACAAAAGGAAAAAATCGTATTATTCCATAAAAATATTTAATATTTACCAAAAAAATCAATAATAGACATAAACTTGTTGCTATAAAGTCTAAAATTATTTTAGGCACTTTTTTATTTGCAAACAAAAACTTTATAAAATTAGCAACGTCAAATATCAATCCACCTATAAATCCAGCCAACAAAAATAAAAGTAATAATTTAGGGTGATTTAATGTTTCATATAACAACTATTTAAATATCCTTTTTATAAAACTTTGTTTTTCTTTTTTGGTTTCATATTTTAAACTATTGATTTTTCCAGTTAAAACAAGTTCACCAGTTTCAACAGATAATTTTTCTGCTTTTAAATTTGTTCCTTTAATAACCAAAACTTCACCAGCTATCATAACCCCTACATCTGTTTCTGTTAGGTTTATTACACTTTCTATTCCACATATTTTTAAATAACTTTGGTCCTCTAATAATATAGATTGCTTTTTATCTGGCACTATTTATCCCTCCTTTGCGGATTTAATTCCTTTAAATATTTATATATTTAATCCTTTAAGTTTATGACTCATTTAAAATTTTTAGTATTTAATTTTTCTTTAAAATCACCTTTTACTTTTAATAAATAAAAAAATATGCTAAACTTACAATATATGATTAAAAGACTAATTGATATGTTGTTTCCTGTAGGTTTTTCTTGTATAAATTGTAACAAAGAAATTTTTGATAATGAATATATGCTTTGTGATAATTGTAAAAAATCTTTGCCATATTTAACTGGCAATTTATGTCTACATTGTGGAAATCCAATAAAAAGTGGAAAATATTGTTTATATTGCAAAGGTAAAACTTTTTATTGTGATAAAATTGTATCTCCTTTTGAGTATGATAAAGTTATAACCAAGTTCATTCGTAACTTGAAATATGACAACAAACAATATTTCTCACTCTGTCTTGCAAAATTTATGGCTGAGTCCTTTGCAAAAGAATATTTACCTTGCGATTTAGTGACTTGTGTTCCAATATGTGATAAACGTTTGAAACAAAGAGGCTATAATCAATCGGAACTATTAAGCAATAATTTTGCTAAAATATTAAATTTAGAAACAAACTTTAATCTTTTGAAAAGAATAAAAGAAACACCTACTCAAACAAATTTAACTTTCACTGAAAGACGTAAAAATATGGTGAATGCTTTCAAAGTTGTTGATAAAGATTTGGTCAAAGATAAATATATAGTAATAATTGATGACGTTTATACTACAGGTGCAACTTTAACAGAATGTGCTAAAACATTAAAGAAAGCTGGTGCAAAAGCAGTTTATGGTGTTACTGCCGCACACACTATTTTTAGTGAAAATGAAAATAAAAAGCATTAATGGTTAACACTTTTTAACCGCTAAAATGGTTTGTTAGATTTTATTATTTTTCCATTTTTTGTAATTTCTTATTTTAAATCATAAATAACTAGCCCTTGAAGATACTCTTTTCCAAGTGGCGTTTTTTTATATTATCGGAAGTTTTGTCTGAATTCACCGAAGGTATATTCAAGCAAAACTGATGTTCATTCAAACTGTGATGCCACAATTTATTGTGAAGTTGCATTTAGCAACTTGGGCTATAAAGCAAAGCGAACAACACAACATCACATAGTTTATATTATTAATATTATCCTTATGTTCCCACGATGTAAATGATTTGCTTTAAGCGATTTTACGTAGTGACAGTCCGTCAATTGGTGGACTGGAACGAAAGTGTAAAGCGTAAGCAAAGCATTTACATCGATTGCAAAGTGATAGCAAATATTAACACAAAAACCTCTCCGTCAGTCAAAAATTGACTGCCACCTCCCCTTGGCAGGGGGAGGGAAAAACTTCGAAGACACCTCTTCGCCAAGTGGCCTATCTCCTCTGCGATGTAAATGATTTGCTTGAACGATTTTACGTAGTGACAGTCCGTCAATTGGTGGACTGGAACGAAGCTCAAAGTGAAAGCAAACATTTACATCGCTTGTGAATAACTTTTTACACATCAATGTTACTTTGTGGATAACTTATGTGATATTAAAATCATATTAAATACTAAAAAAAAATTATCATAAATTTATTTAGGGAAAATTAGCGAAAAATGACATAAAACGTGGAATTGTGTATAACTAGACCATTCCTATCCACATATTTATACACAAAATATTATACAATATATAGTATATTTTAAACATTATAAATTTTAAATATAGCACATTTTGTGTTTTTATTAACTATTCCACTTTTTCACATCCTATAATATTATTAATAATATCTAATAATATATATTGTATTTATTATGTTTCAAGGGAAAACACACTATTAAAATAAATATTATTAATCCTGAACAATTTAAAAAATAACTCTTTTAATTTTATTGAAGGTACCTAATTAAAACAGTTTAATTATTTTCTGTTTTTTTATAGTTTTATAAAAAAGACAAAAACTAAGTATTACTTAAATTTTGCCTCATTTGTACTAAAAAATTATTTCTTTTATGTTTTCTTTGTTTATATAAAATGCTACCTTATTGCCTATTTATATTTTTCTAATTCCATCACTTTGACTTTAAGGTTTAATTTTTTGCCTTAATGTATGTCCCTACTGGTTTATTATCTAATATCTTTTTTAATATGTGTATATCTTTACTATTTGCAATTACACAATCTATTCCGGCTTTTGTGGCGTCAATGCAAGCTTTTATTTTAGTTTTAATTCCCCCAGTTCCTAAGTCCGATTTATTATCAGTATTTTCAATACTTTTTAAATCGTTTAAATCAGTTACATTATCAATTTTTTTAGCGTCAGGATATTTTTTAGGGTCTTTATCAAAAAGTCCATCAATATCGCTTAAAAGAATCAAAAGATCAGCATTGACTAATCTTGCAACTATTGATGAAAGATTATCGTTATCGCCTAGTTTAATTTCATCTACTGAAATAACATCATTTTCATTAATAATAGGAATAATTCCCATTTTTAAAATTTCATTAATACAATTTTGAGCATTTTGATACATCTGATCGTGGTCGATTACATATTTTGTAAGTAAAAGTTGTCCAACATAATAGCCATAATTTGAAAAACACTTGTTGTATATTTCCATTAAACTATTTTGTCCAACACTTGCTAGAGCTTGTTTTTTTGCTAACATACTTGGTTTTTTATCAACATTTAATTTTGCCATTCCTGAAGCGATAGCTCCAGATGAAACTAAAATAACCTCAACTCCACTGTTGATTATGTCGGCAATTTCTAAAGCCAGTCTGTCTATTCTGAAAATATTAATTTTGTGAGTCTTTTCATAGGTTAAACTGCTTGAGCCTATTTTTACAACTATTCTTTTTACATTTGTAAAATCTCTTTTCATTTTATTCCCTTTATTTTTATTCTATTTTATTATTATTATCGAAAGTTCTGTTTGAGTGCACCGAAGGTATATTCAAGCAAAACTGATGGTTATATACAAGGAACGAGAGAAAGTGTTCTTATGCTTGTATAAACTAACACTTAAAATCGTGACGCATATATATTAATTAATATTCAAACTATGATCCTTAATTTATCAAGGGGTTACGTTAGCAATTTAAAATTTGACTCGTTCAAATTTTAACATCACATAGTTTGTATTCAAATTGTGATGCAACAAGATATATTAAAGTTACGTCTAGCAACTTGGGCTATAAAGCAAAGTGAACAACACAACATCAGATAATATCTATTTTAACATATTTATTAAAAAATTCAAGTAAATTGAATACAAATAATTATTTATCACTTTTAGTTAAATAAAAAAGTATTTTTTATTGTTATATTTTTTATTACAAATATAAATATTTTTTTATAACAAATATAAAATACTCTTTTTATCTATCTTATAAAAAAAAGACATTAAGGGTTGGCAGTTTTGAAACTAGCAAAATAATATGCAGAGATTTATTCTTTGCATATTTTTTATACAAAGATTTTTTATTTTATGTTATAATGTTGCTGTACAAACAATAATAAAGGAATTAAATCATGAAGAATAAATGGGAAAATGCAAATTTTTTAATAACAGCCAAAAAATGTATTGATAGCTTTTTATATATCTCTAATAATATTTTGGAATTGTCTAATTTGGATTTAAGAGAAAAGACTGATAAATTAAGACAGATATTTTATATCAACTTAGTAAATGTATTAGATGAATTATTCAATACCACTACAAAAAGGAAAAATATAAGACAGAACGATAAAATTATAGATAAAATTTATTATGAAAGAAATAAAAAATCAGCACATAAAGATGATGACTATAAACCAAGAATATACAATACACTGGAAGAAGAAATTCAAGATAAAAAAAATGAATTGCTTCATGTGAGAGAAATATGTGCTGTGGTGTTGCCCGATATTATAACTATTGATTTTGTGCCACACGATAAAGAATTGTTTAGATTGGTAAATAGATTAAATGCAACATTAGAAACAGATGCAAACAAAATTAAATATCCAAATTCCACATTTCATTCTTATCAACTTTCAGAAGAAGGAAAACATGTTTTTAAGGAATTTGATACTGAAGAACGAGACCGAAGAAATGCAAAAATGTTTGGTTATGAGTATGATAAAATTATAGAACGATACCCTTTACAAAGCGTTGATGACATTAAAATAATGTCAGATCAAGAAAAACAGAGATATGCCGTTATCATGGAAAATGGAATAAACTCATATGAAGGTTTGCAGAACAGACAAGATTCATGTATAAAAATAAATGCTTTGCTTGATTTAAATATGTGGTGTGAAGCAAATATAAATATTATTAAACAAATTGAAGAATTAAAAAAAATTGGATTTTTGGATGTTTTTGAGATCCCACATTTGGAAATATTACAAGATGAGAACAAATTAAAGGAATTTCAAAAAATATTATCAAAAAAATTATAGGAATTCCGATAAAATTGATACACTTTCAAAATTTTTATGCTATAATAAGTTAACAAAATATACGGGGTGTAAAAATGGAATTAGCACAGCTACTACAAAAGACTATACATGACAACGGATTAAACCAAACGAGTTTTGCAAAAAGCATAAATGCAACACAAGCTCAAGTTAGTGATTGGTTGTCTGGAAAATCAAAACCAAACTATGAGAATCTTCGTTCTATTGTTATAAATTTTAGTATTGACGCAAATAAACTTCTTAATGTTGATACCTATAAAAATACTTTTACACATGTTGAATTATTTGCAGGTGCTGGTGGTCTAGCTCTTGGATTAGAACAAGCAGGTTTTAGCAACTTATTGTCAAATGATTTTGATAAAGATTCTTGTAATACACTTAAAACTAATAGGCCAGATTGGAATATAATTTGCGACTCTGTTGAAAATTTAGCAGAACAAGATTTATTAAAAATGTTAAATATTAAAGAAGGCGAATTGGATTTATTGTCTGGCGGATATCCTTGTCAATCATTTAGCTATGCAGGTAAAAGATTAGGACTAAATGATGTAAGGGGTACAATGTTTTATTATTATGCAAAAATACTAAAACAATTAAAACCAAAAATGTTTTTAGCTGAAAATGTTAAAGGGCTTGTTAGTCATGATGGTGGAAAAACATTACAAACCATGATAAATGTTTTCGAAGAAATCGGTTATCGTGTTCAATATAAAGTATTAAATGCTTGGGATTATGGAGTTGCAGAAAAACGAGAAAGAATAGTTATAGTTGGCATTAGAAATGATATTCCAGTTGAATTCGAATATCCTACACCTTATGAATACAAACCTGTTTTGAGAGATGCTTTAAAAAATGTTCCAAAATCAGAAGGTGCATCATATCCACAAAGCAAAAAAGAAGTGTTTGATTTAGTTCCCCCAGGTGGATGTTGGAGAGATTTACCTGAAGATGTTGCAAGAGCATATATGAAAGGATCTTATAATCTTGGTGGTGGTAAAACGGGAATGGCTAGAAGAATTTCATGGGATGAACCAAGTTTAACAATTTTGTGTTCTCCTTGTATGAAACAAACAGATAGATGTCATCCAGATGAAACAAGACCTTTTACTATAAGAGAAAGTGCTAGAATACAATCATTCCCTGACTCATGGCAATTTACTGGCAGTTTAAATAGTAAATATAAACAGATTGGGAATGCTGTACCTGTTAATTTAGCAAAAGAAATTGGTTTATCAATTATAAAAGTACTAAAGGAGATAAAATAAATGGCATATTTGAATTTTATTAGTGATAGTGATTTGGAAAATCATATTAAGGAAACTTTGGATGAGTATAGAGAAACTCTTAAAGGCATCAATCTAGAAAGATTTAACGAAAATATTATTGATCCAATAAAATTAACATTCGACTCTATTGTTTATAATAAGAAAATAAAAACAATTCTAAATGAAGAAATCGCTAGACAAAGAGATAAAAGCAATACAAATGCTATTGGTTATTTCCATCAAAAAATATTCAAATATATAAGGAACTGTGAAGTTCCACAAAAAGGTTTTGATATCATTTTTAATGATGGAACTCAAAAATATTATGTAGAATTAAAAAATAAACATAATACAATGAATAAAGGTGGTGCTGATAGTGTTTATATCAACTTGCAAAATCAAGCATTAAAAGAATCGGATTGCATTTGTGCTTTAGTTGAGGTCATTGCTAAAAGTAGTCAAAATATAAAATGGCAAAGAACGATGAATGGACAAAAAGTTGAGAATGAAAGAATTAGAAGAATATCTATTGATAAATTCTATGAAATAGTTACTGGGGAAAAAGATGCATTTGCTAAACTATGTAAAGTTTTGCCTGAAATTATAACGAAAATTGTAAACAAAACAATAGCAAATAAAAGAGAAAAAGATACTGTATTCCAAGAACTTAAACAAAAGGATAAAAATCTTCTAAAATCTTTGTATTTATTGGCATTTAAAACCTATGAAGGATTTGATAATTTTTAAGTATGGCATTTAAACGTGTGCTTGTCTTGATACAAGTCGGTGTCGCTACGCTCCACCGAAGACAAGCACACACTTATAAACTAAATTAAAGAATACAAAAAGCGAAAGTGTTGGTAAACATAACACACTTTCGCTTTTTGTTGCTATTTTTTCTTCTCTTTTTTTATGGTAAACAAATATTCTTTGTTGTTAAGGTTAAAGTGTATGTCGCATTCTGCGACAATCCTTGACAACTTCAGTAATATTTGTTTCTTTTTCAGTTAAGAAAAAGTAAAAAACGCCTTAAACATAGTAGATTAAAGTGTTTATATTTTGCTAGTTTCAAACAGCATTGACTAAAACATAATTTTTTTGAATGTTTTGATGTCTTTAAATATAAACTATGTTATATATTAGCGTCGTGATTTTGAGTGTACCTTTGTGCAAGCACAAGTCCACTCACTCTCACTCCTTAATATAAACTATAGGAAGTAAATTTTGAAACAAGTTCAAAATTAATGCTACCGCATTTGCAAAATTAAAATTTTGCACTTCCTGTTTGAATGAACATCAGTTGCTGGCAAATATCCCTTCGGGCTGCTTGCCGACAACTTCCGATAATATAAACTATGTTATATATTAGCGTCGTGATTTTGAGTGTACTTTTGTGCAAGCACAAGTCCACTCCCTCTCACTCCTTAATATAAACTATGTGATGTTGTGTTGTTCGCTTTGCTTTACAACCCAAGTTGCTAAACGCAACTTTCCACGATAAATCGTGGCATCACTGTTTGAATGAACATCAGTTGCTGGCAAATATCCCTTCGGGCTGCTTGCCGACAACTTCCGATAATATACAAACTTTTTAATTTTTAATAAAATAATTACTTAAGTTCTACTGTAGCGCCAGCTTCTTTAAGTTTAGCTTCCATTTCTTTAGCTTGTTCTGTTGGAACGTTTTCTTTAATGTTTGATGGAGCACCGTCAACCAATGCTTTAGCTTCTGAAAGGCCAAGACCAGTGATTTCTCTAACAGCTTTAATAACTGCGATTTTGTTAGCTCCTACTTCTTTTAATGCAACTGTAAATTCAGTTTTTTCTTCTGCAGCGGCAGCACCTGCACCTGCAACTGGACCAGCAACTACTGCAGCAGCAGCGCTAACGCCAAATTCTTCTTCTAACATTTTAACAAGTTCGTTGATTTCAACAACTGTTTTAGTTTTAATTTCTTCAACAATATCTTTTAATTCCATAATTATCTCCTTATATTTTTTCTTTTTTTAGAGTTTTTCTCTTAATTTATTTTAACGTTTTACAAAATTAATTTTTGTTTAAATTTTCAAAAAATTTAATTTTTAATGATTTATAACTTTAAGCTCCTTGCTTTTCTGCAATAGCATTAAGTGCAATTGCAACACTGCGGACAGGACTTTGTAATAAGTATAAAAGTTTTGAAATAAGCACTTCTTTTGAAGGGATTTTTGCAAGTTGTTCAACCATTTTAACATCAATTCTTGCACCATTTAAAATGCCGCCTTTGATTTGCATTTTTTTAGTATCTTCAGCAGTTTTAACAAGAATTTTAGGTGCACTAACTTCATCATGCATACCAAATGCAACAGCAGTTGTGCCTTCTAAAATATCGTTATAGCCAGTCATACCAAGTTCTTCTAATGCTTTTAAAAGTAATCTATTTTTGTATACTTTGTATTCAACATCAGCTTTTCTTAATTCAGCACGCATTTTAGTGTCTTCTTCAACAGTTAAACCACGGTAATCCACAAAAGTAAGTGATACAGCTTTGTTGATTTTTTCTTTAATTTCTTCAACAATAACTTTTTTTGCTTCTAAATTAGCACTCACTATATTTTGCCTCCTTTAAATTTAAGTTTGTATATCTGTAAATACAAAAAATGCCTTTTGTAGCCGAGAAAGTTACAAAAGGCTTTAAAAACCATTTATTAAACTTAACCTCGGCAAGCACATTAACGTTTACGGAAATTATTCCACTTGCTGTCTTTGGAAAAGGACATTTATTAAATTTACGTCTATCAATATACCATACTAAAATAAAAATGTCAATGAAATATTGACAAAAAAAATATAAATAACTAAAATAATAATGCTATGTATTAAAAATTTACTCTAATTAAATATTTTTATGTTCTCATAGGTAAAGGATATACCCCCGACCTCCTAAGG
>CALBKX010000054.1 GCA_937895935.1 uncultured Clostridia bacterium | reverse complement strand
TTTACATATGTTTACATTTTACATTTTGATATTTTACTACCTTTATTATAGTTCTGCAAAACCTGAGATTTGTATGCATATGTATGCAGGTTTTTGCATACATATTCATTTTCACAACATTCTATCAACTTGTCTATTAGTTCAGTAAAAGTGTATTTATGTTTCCATAAATAATTTGCAAATGAACCCGGTATTGTATTAAGCTCGTTTACATATATTTTTTTTGTTTTATCATCCAATAAAAAGTCTACTCTAACCACTCCCAAGCAACCCAAAAGTTCAAAAACTTTTTGAGTAAAATATTTAATTTGTCTTTCAAGTTTTGGTTCTAATTTAACATCTAAAGTTTTTTTATTATCTTTTCCACCCAGCAGATATTTTTCATCAAAATCCAAAAAGTTTGTCCAATTTTTAGGTTCTTCCAAAATGCTTATTTCCGTATGTTTTGAATTGCCTAAACAAGAACAATTTATTTCACGTAAATTACGTATTACTTCTTCCAAAATCACTTTATCATCAAAATTTAATGCTATTTCTATATTTTTTTTCAATTCTTCTCTATTTTTTGAAATATTTATGCCAATACTGCTACCCAGATTCGCTGGTTTAACAATAATTGGATATTGAAGTTTTTCTTCTGCATTTTGTAATATTTTTTTATTATCTTTATCATATTTAATTTTTGTAAAATATGTATATTTCACACATGGAATTTTGTTTGCTTTAAAGAAATCTTTCATTAAAACTTTATCCATTCCAATACTAGATGCAAGCACATTGCTCCCTACATATGGAATGTTATTTAATTCTAAAAGACCACTTAAAGTTCCATCTTCGCCGTTAAGTCCGTGACAACAATTTATGGCAACATCTATTTTTTTGTAAACTTTAAAACCGAATTTCTTTTTTATAAGTAAATTTTTATTAAAAAAACCAGTTATTAAGCGTTTACCTTTTAAAATATTGTTTGCATAATTATTAATATTTTTATAGTCCTTTAAACAATACCAATTATTGTCAGTGTTTATGTAAACTGGAATTATGTTATATTTATTTAAATCAACGCTACTTATAACTTGCAACGCAGTAATTATAGAAATATCGTGTTCTGATGATTTTCCACCATAAAAAATAGCAAGGTTTTTCATTTTTACTCCTTACTATTAATATATGATGTTTTGTTCATAAATGTGTGCCATAAAACACGATAATAATTTATTGTATTGTAAATAGTTACTTCTTAAAAAAACTACTCAAATTATATGGAACATAAAGGATTTTTTTAGGTATCTCAAAATATTTTTTAACTTGGAATATGTGCAAATTTACATATTCTTTTCAAAAAAACCTAAACTTATAAGAATTGCCCTATCAACTTCTTTCATTTTTTGACCACCTATGTAAGAAATCTTTTCTTGCAAACGTCTTTTATCTAAAGTTCTTATTTGTTCTAAAAGGCAAACTGAATTTTTGGGCAAGTTGTAATCTTGGCTTGAAAGTTCAATATGAGTTGGAAGTTTTGCTTTTGCTAGCTGACTTGTTATTGCACAAACTATAACAGTTGGTGAATATTTATTTCCAACATCATTTTGAATGATTAGCACAGGACGAACACCACCCTGTTCACTCCCAACAACTGGACTTAAATCAGCGTAGTAAATTTCCCCTCTTTTTACGTTTTCGGCTTCTTTGTATTGCATAGTTCCTTTTCATACTTAAAATAGTCTATGGATTCTGCTCTTTCAAAGAGTTGTATATCACTAGTGTTCCTTGAATATGAGTTTCCACATATCATACTATGAATTTCTTCTGAATTTGGTAATGCATATTCGGTTAAAACATCTTTTAAGCTGATATTTTTAAGCGACAACTCCATGTTTATTTTTTCAAAATCTATCATAATTATCTCCAACCTGTTTTAATATTAAACATAAAATTTATTTTTTAATGTATATTTAGATTGTTCTTTGAATTAAAAAATATTCTTTATTACTTAAAACAAGGCTAAATAATTTAATAAGAGACACAGCGTACGTGGTTTTGTTTAAAATTTAAAAAAAATAAAAATAAAATTGTTGACAATGTAGGTTGCATTTGTTATAATATGAGAGTTTTAAATTTGCGGGTGTAGCTCAATGGTAGAGCCCCAGCCTTCCAAGCTGGTTGCGTGGGTCCGATTCCCATCACCCGCTCCAATTATGCGTGTGTAGCTCAGTTGGATAGAGCAGCGCCCTTCTAAGGCGAAGGTCGGGGGTTCGAATCCCTCCACGCGCACCATTTTAAAGGAATAAGCTGAACCAAATTTGATTGGGGCAGTTTTTTTGTTATAAAGGATGAGAACAGTTTTGTTTGTAGACAAACCAGGCGTGATAGCTAATCGGATAAAAGTCTCTCCTCACCAAATAAACAAAGGAAACTTTGTATTTGGCTTTACTTTTTTTACCAATTATATTGAACTTTTAAGTTCAATGATATTCGCTTGCGTGAAATAATATTGCTCTCTCGAAAATATTTTTGCATACGTAAAAATGTAAGTTCAAATTTTTATTGCTAAAGCAACACGAATAATATTCATTAATCACAAAATGTTTTAAAGATGCCAAACTGAAAATGAATAAATGTTCAAAAAAATTACTGAATTCCCTATTGAAATATAAATTCATATATGATAAAATTTTTAATAAGAGAACAGAGTGAAATTGTGCTTGCACGAAAAGAACTCACTTAAAACCAACATCACAAATACGAAACAAAGCGTATAAAAAGGAGCATATATGAAATATGTTAACAATTTGACTAAAGAAGATATTTTTCTTTTTATTTCTTCCGTTTTAAGTAATGAAACCGGTCTTTTTAGGGGAAAAGAACCTAAATATAAATCATATAATGAATATTTAAACATTTATTCCAGTGATGAAAATTCAATTAGTATTTCTTCAAATTATAATTGTGGAATGAGTTTTTATAATATTTTTACAATTGATGACTACACATTTACTTCCATTTACCCAACCATTCAAAAAGAATACACAACCGCTTGGAGAAATTTTTTATCTAGAAGATTTACTGAATATAAAAATGATTTAAAAGCATATTTACATAATAAAATAACGTCAAAACATAAATAAATTTGAAATTTTACATTTGCATTTTATGTATGTACCCATTTACTTAGTACAAAATCGATTATGTTTTGTTTTAGGTCACACAAAAACTTTTTTGCTTATAAATTTTTGCTAAGAACACTACTTGTTTTTGCTTTAGTATTTAAACAACAATAAAGGCATTGCTATTGCGTAAAAAAACTCCATTATTGCTTTTTGCAAAAAATGGAGTTTTTTTAACTAACCTCTTTTTCTAGCTCTTTTTCTAGCTGCTTCGCGTTTTTCTTTTTTCTTAACGCTAGGTTTTTTATATGCTTCTTTTTTACGAATATCACCGATAATGCCGTCTTTTTGACATTTTCTTTTAAAACGTTTAATAGCACTTTCAATATTTTCGTTTTCGCCAACTTTAACTACTGTCACTTAATTTCACCACCTTCTAATGTATGAATTACTTATGTAGTAGTATAAAAAATGGCGTTAAAAAAGTCAATAGTTTTTCAAAATTACTTACAGATTTTTTTACCACAAACTAATTTAATAATTGCTGACAAGAATTTAGGAACTTTAAAACAAATTATTTTCATCTACACCACCTTTTTCTTGTATAATAATATGTAGTTAAATTTTAAAATGTTACTCATTCGTTGTTGACTAAAATATTTAAATTATGCTACATTATTTTTAATTTAGGAGGCTTTTATGTCCAACGAAGAACTAATTGAGTTTGCTTTAACTGCTAGAAAAAATTCTTACTCTCCCTATTCAAATTATAAAGTAGGTTGTGCTGTTTTAACCAAAAGCGGTAAAGTATTTTTGGGAACAAACATTGAAAACAGTGCTTATGGTCCTACAAATTGTGCTGAAAGAAGTGCTATTTTTTCAGCCATTTCAAATGGAGAAAGAGATTTTGAAAAAATAGCCATTGTTGGTTCAAGCAATTCACCCACTTATCCTTGCGGTGTTTGTAGACAAGTAATATCTGAACTTGCTCCAAATGCTGTAATAATTTGTGCTAAAGATAAAAACGATTTTGTTGTAACTGACATTAAAACCCTTTTACCTAACGCTTTTTCATCAAAAGACACCGATTGCACTAAAAACAAAAAAGAATAATATGATTAAACATTATTCTTTTTTGTTTTGCAATTTTAGATTATAATTATAAACCGCTATCACTTTTGGCGTATTATATCTTAAAACTATTAAACACATAAAATTTAAAAATATGTTTACAAGAGCAATTGGTAAAGCAAAACACATCCAATATTTTAAAGGATACAGGTATATTACAAAAAATCCTGTAAAGAATGATGCAAAATGTATTACCCTTCCATAACATAATTCAATCAAGTATTTTTCTAAATATGTATTGTTGTTTGGTTCTTTTATTTTGTTCTTTCGTACACTTGTAAAATGCCCAAATTCAGGAATTAAATCTTTCCATTTTTTAATGCCGAGTTTATGATATATCGCCTTTTCCCACTTAAAAACTTTAAATCTATTTGAAAATGGATTAAACCATTTTTTTGGCAAAAGTCTTATAAATATTGCTGTGAGTCCGTCAATTGCTATAATCACAAAAGTACCAATAACCACAGAAAAGATAATTTGCCAAGTTGTAAAATTATATATTGGAATGCTAAACTTAATATTTAATCCAATTATAATTATCCATGCAAATAGAATCAAAGTAGAAAATAAAAACATAATTAATCCTCTTTTGTATCAAATTTTAATTTTATACCATAAACCTCTTCATATTTTTCACGCATTAATCGCTGGTTTTCTTCTTGTAAATATTTAATATTATCTTTATAGGACAACTCTTTTTTTGGATAAATAATGTCCAAAATATGCAAAGTGTATGCTTGAACATTTTCGCCGTCTGAATCTAAATATTCAGTATCCTCCATTGTAACAAAGCAAGCAACAACTGGAACATTTGCTTTTACCGCAAACCTAAAAGCGCCTTCTTTTAAGGGTCTTGGTTTTTTATAATTTTGCCACAAGTTTTGCTCAGGATAAATTAAAACAAAATCGCCCTTTTGTAAATAATAATTAATTGCCTTAAAACATTCAACCATAACTTGTTTATTACTTGCTAGAGGAATAGTATTTTGATTTCTAAATAAAAAGCCATAAAACCCACTACCTCCAGCATAATTAGATTCTGCAACCACAATATGCAATTGCTTTTTTTTGCCATAAGTTTTTTTAATCATTCTAGATATTGGATAACTATCAAATGGGTGAAAATGATTGCTTGTGATAATTGCTCCAGATGTTAAATTTTGCAACTTATCTAAACCTTTAATATCTTTTAATTTAACTTGATGATTTTTTTCCATTTTTTTAATAAATCTTTCTAGAGTTCTATTACAAAACTTATTTTTAATTCTAGTCGATAACTTTTTTTTGAAATAATCAACCTCTCCTGGTTTTAAGGGTTCAAATTTAGGTTCATCCCAAACATTATCATTAAAAAGACCTTTTTCTTCAAGCTCTTTAATTTTTTTAATAGTATTTAGTCTATTTTCACTTATCGCCATAACTACCCCATTTAAAAATTAATTTTATTAAACCTTTTTTAATTTTTTTGTAACCTTTTTAACTAAACCGCTAAAAACATTTTCAGAACGTTTTGTATCTGTTCTTAAAAAAGTATTTTTATCAATTTCACCATTTTCTAATAAAGATAACAATGTGTCTTGTTGTTTACTTTGCAAGTCTGCCATTTGAAGTAAATGTTTGCCACTTTGAATATCTTTTTGTTTTAATTCTGGAGTAAAAGAATCCAAAATATTTTTCATAACATCACACAAGTTCGCTTGTTTTGTATATTTCCAAAAAACCTCTTCGTATTCAATATTTTCATAATGCCAAGGTTTGTATGAAAGATTGTAATGTATCAATTTTATTTCTTCTAAACTTAAATTTGTATCTTTAAATGGCATTTTGTTCCAAACTTTTGGAATGTAAGTAATTCTATCTTTACAAATAACATTTAAGTAGTCTTGGTCTGGTGCAACACTCAACTTATATGACATAAGAGCATTAAAGAATTTTGTTTCAAAATTGATTTTTCTAAGTTCCTCTAAATTCATAACCAAAACACCAGAGTTAAAATATTTATTTGCTTCAATACCCAAACAATTTTTTGTGTATGATTGAAATTCAGGAACTAGTGAAACTGCCTCGTCTGCTATTGCACCAAGAAGATTATTTGACAAATCATAATTATATAATTCTGCAATATCTGCTTTAACACACACATCACAATCTATGTATATTGCCTTATTTAAATTTGGGAACATACTAGGAATAAACAATCTATAATAGATTGCTTTTGTATAATAGTCACGTGTATGCAAGACAGCACTAATGTCTTTTATTTTTTTATTCATATCTACAAAAGTTAATGTAAAGTTATTTTTGTTATGCTTTAATAATCGTTCAACATTTTCCGTTTTTAATCCATTTGTTAAAATATAAATGTTGTATGTATTATCTATTGAAGCATTGATCTCAATTGATTTCAATGTAACCATTAAAAATGGAACATAATTATCATCAACTGAAAAGAATATAGGAATATTTTTATTTATCATAATTATCACCTCTTTTATTATTAAAATTCGTTTCGAATTTATGATAAGTATATTATTAACATATTTAACTTTCAAGGAAATATTATAATTTTCATTCTCCACTTGAAATACATCCGAGAAGAATTTTTTAAAAAAAATCTCTATAAAAATTCGACATTCCCGCTAAAAGAGAATTTAATATTTTCTTTTGTTTTACTGGACATCTGGAGAGAAATATGATACTATGTTGTTATGGAAAACGTAAATTTAATTATTGGTAATAATATTAAAGAGTTAAGAAAGCTCAACAAGATGACTCAATATGATTTGGCTGAAAAATTAAATTATTCAAACAAAGCTGTTTCAAGGTGGGAATCTGGAGAGGTAATACCTGATGTTCAAACCCTCGTTAATATTTGTGAAATATTTGAGATTCCTATTTCCAAAATTTTTGAAGAAAAATTACAACTTGAAAATGTAAAGAAAGAGTATAAATATAGGATTGGAAATAAACTTGCCATCTCACTGCTGTCAGTTTTGATGGTTTGGTTAGTTGCCACTGTATGCTATGTATATTCAAGTATCACAATCAATAGATTTTTATGGCAAGCATTCGTTTGGGCTGTTCCAGCCTCTTGTGTCGTTGGAATTGTTTTTAATTCCATATGGGGTAAAAAGTTATATAATTTTATTCTTATATCCGCTTTGATTTGGTCCACCCTACTTTCAGTTTACTTACAATTTTTAAAATATAATTTATGGCTTATTTTTATTGTTGGTATTCCTATGCAAGTAGGAGTTATTCTTTGGGCTAATATTCATAAGCATCCTAAAATAGAGGAATAAAAAAAATAAGGCTTTAAAAAATTTATTAATTAAAATATTCACCAAATACGCTTAATGTTAATTTAAAGAGAAATATTTATGAAAAAACTAGGCAAAATTATGCAATGCACAATTTTGCCTAGTTTTTTAATTCTTTTTATTTTTAATATTTTTTTGTATTATCAACAAATGATGAAAATTTTGAATAAGCACTATCTTTATAAATACCTTCTATTTCTTGCAATTTTTCTTTTGCTTTTTTATCTAGTTTGTTTGGTACTTCTGATTTAAGTGTAACCAACATATCACCTCTTGACTCACGTTGAAGTACTTTTGTACCTTTTCCTTTCAGACGCATAACCGTCCCTGATTGTGTTAATTCTTTAATTGTTAAATCATATTTTCCATCTAAGGTTGGAATTGTTATAACCCCACCAAGCAACATAGTTGTAAATGGCACATAAACGGTCAAAAGAATATCATTTCCCTCACGGGTTAACATTTTGTCTTTATCAATGTTTATTTTAATATTTAAGTCGCCACTTACTCCAGGACGAAGTGGTGCATTACCTTCACCACGCATCCTAAGAATTTGGTCTTGATTGATTCCTGCTGGCACTTTTACAGTTACAGTTTTTGTTATTCTAGTGTAGCCCTTTCCTGAGCAATCAGCACATTTTTCTTTAATGCGTTTTCCCGTGCCTTGGCAAGTGTTACATATTCCTTCTCTTATTGTTGTACCAAAAATTGTGTTTTGTTGGAAACGAACTCGACCTGCACCCTTACAATCTGGGCAAGTTTCAAATTCGGTTCCGTTTTTTGCGCCTGTACCTTTGCAATGAGGACAAGACTCAAGTTTTGTTATTCGAATATTTTTGTTTACACCAAAAGCGGACTCTTTTAATGAAATATTTATTGCAACATTTATATCTTCCCCTCTGGCTGATTGTTGTTGAGCTCTTGACGCTCCGCCACCAAAAGCAGAGAAAATATCGCCAAATATATCGCCAAAATCTGTACTAAAGCCTCCAGAAAAACCACCTCCACCGCCTCCGAAGAAGTCAGAAAAGTTTGTGCCTTCGGCTGAACCAAATTGATCATAATTGCTTCGTTTTTGTTTATCACCTAAAACTTCATATGCTTCATTGATTTCTTTAAACTTTTCTGCCGCATCTGGATTATCCTTGTTTAAGTCGGGGTGATACTTTTTTGCAAGTTTTCTGTATGCAGATTTAATATCATCTTCGCTAGCATTTTTGTCAACACCCAAAATTGAGTAATAGTCTTTGTTTGCCATAATGATTCCTTTTAAATAATTTTAATTATTTATTATCGTCATCAACGACTATTTCTGGTTCGTTATCATTTGATTTATTTTCTGCATCAGTATTTGTACTTTGAGCATTAGTACTTGCATTTTGATACATTCTAGAGAATACATCATTTGCAACATTAGTTAAATCTTCTATTGCTTTTTTGATAATTTCAATATCTGTTGATTCAATATCTTTTTTAGCTTTTTCAATAGCTTCAGTTAATTTTGTTTTGTCTTCTTCTGGAAGTTTGTCTGAATTTTCTTTAACTTGTTTTTCCATTTGATAAATCAAGTTGTCTGCATTGTTTTTAGTTTCAACAAATTCACGACGTTTTTTATCTTCCTCAGCATTTGCTTCTGCTTCTTTAACGGCTTTATTGATTTCTTCTTCTGTTAAATTAGATGAAGCTGTGATTGTAATTGATTGTTCTTTATTTGTTCCAAGGTCTTTTGCAGATACGTGCACAATACCATTTGCATCAATATCGAAAGTAACTTCAATTTGAGGAACTCCTCTTGGTGCAGGTGGAATATCAGTTAATTGGAAACGACCTAAAGTTTTGTTTTGATTAGCAAATTCACGTTCACCTTGTAATACGTGAATATCCACTCCAGGTTGATTATCTACAGCTGTAGAGAATACTTGTGATTTTTTAGTTGGGATAGTTGTGTTACGATTAATTAATTTAGTAAATACTCCTCCCAAAGTTTCAATACCAAGTGAAAGTGGAGTTACATCAAGTAATAATACGTCTTTAACTTCACCAGCAAGTACACCAGCTTGGATAGCAGCACCAATTGCAACGCATTCATCTGGGTTAATGCCTTTAAATGGTTCTTTCCCTGTGTATGCTTTAACGGCCTCTACTACTGCTGGGATTCTTGTTGAGCCACCAACCAAAATTACTTTATCTATATCATTTTTAGATAATTTTGCATCACTTAATGCTTTTGTAACACATTCTGTTGTTTGTTTAACCAAATTTTCAGTTAATTCATCAAATTTTGCTCTAGTCAAATCATATTCAAGGTTTTTAGGGCCATTTGCATCTGCTGAAATGAATGGAAGAGAAATTGTTGTTCTTGGAGTGCTTGAAAGTTCAATTTTAGCTTTTTCTGCAGCATCTTTTAAACGTTGCATAGCAAGTTTATCATTGTGTAAATCAATACCATTTTCATTTTTAAATTCACGGCACAAAAGTTCTATGATTGCATTATCAAAGTCATCACCGCCAAGGTGTGTATTACCATTTGTTGAAAGAACTTCAAACACGCCATCACCGATTTCAAGAATAGAAACATCGAATGTACCACCGCCAAGGTCATAAACCAATATTTTTTGATTTTTGTTTTCGCCTTTATCAAGTCCATAAGCAAGAGCGGCTGCAGTTGGTTCGTTTATAATTCTCAAAACTTCTAGTCCTGCAATTTTACCTGCATCTTTTGTTGCTTGACGTTGACTATCATTAAAGTAAGCAGGAACAGTAATTACAGCTTGTGTAACTTTTTCACCCAAATAACTTTCTGCATCTGCTTTTAATTTTGACAAAATCATTGCAGAAATTTCTTGTGGAGTGTATTCTTTTCCGTTTAAAGTAACTTTTTCGTCACTACCCATTTTTCTTTTTATACTTTGAATAGTGTTTTCATGGTTTGAAACTGCTTGACGTTTTGCAACTTTACCAACCAATTTTTCACCATTTTTTGTGTACGCAACAACACTTGGAGTTGTTCTGTCACCTTCTGCATTTGCGATAACTGTTGGACGTCCACCTTCCATTACAGCAACGCAAGAATTTGTTGTTCCTAAATCAATACCAATAATTTTACTCATAATTTTATATCTCCTTTTTATTTATTGTTTTTTGATTTTTATATTTTTTGATGTTCAAATTAAAGTTTGTTAACTAAAACTTGTGAACATCTAATCACTTTGTTTTTTAATTTATATCCGGCTTGAAATTCTTCTAGAATGATGCCATCCTCTTTTTGTTCATCTTTGGCAACTGCTAAAACATTATGAACATTTGGATCCAAAGGTTTACCAACTGCCTCAATTTTTTCTATTCCTAATTTTTTAAAACCAGATTCAATTGCTTTTTCTAACATATTTATGCCAGATAAAGTGTTTTCGTCTTTTATATTTTCTTTAGCCTTTTTAAAAGCATCTAAGCTTGGTAGCATAAGTTCAACAACTTGTACCATACCATCAATTTTTGCTTTTTCAATTTGCTCTAAAGAACGTTTACGATAGTTTTCAAAATCTGCTTGTATAACTTTTGCAAGATTTAAATATTCATCCGCTAAAGCTTTATTTTTATCATTCTCTGCTTTTAAATCTATATCTGATTGCTCAACTTGTGAATTTTCAGCAGTTTTTGAACATTCCTCGTTTTTATTTTGGCTTTCTTTTTCAAGATTTTTTTTATTCAAGTTTTCCTCTTGATGTTTTCTTTTTTCTTCTTTAGAAATGCTCACGTGTCACCTTCCTTTATTTTGTTTAATTCGCTTGTAACAACCTTTATTGCTGAAGCAATACTTGCATAATCCATTCGTTCTGGGCCAATAACCGCAAGACTTGCGACAGGCGTTCCATTTATAACAATTGGTGCTTTTATTAAAGCACAGCCATCAACCTTTTCATTTTCATCACCTAGCGTTATCGTTATGTTGTTTTCATTTGTGGATGTATCTCCAATGACTTCACATAAACCATCCTCATCACCCAAAAGGTTTAAAATCTTTTTGGTTTCAACAACTGTTTGATGTTCATTTTCATTAAGCAAGTGACTTGCTCTTTCGCCTCTTATATCCAATTTTTTACTTGATATAAATTCTCGCATAGATTTGATTAAACTATCAATTAAGTTTTTAAAACTTTCAACCTCAGCCAAAGATGAGTACAATATGTCACCTTCAAGCAACTCGCCAATTGTTTTCCCATTAAACTTTTTGGTTAAATATTTACCAGCATCATCGCACGATTTTTCACTTGCAACAACTTTGATGGTATGATTTACAATTCCACTTTTAGTTTTAAACAAAACCAATGCTTCACCATCTATTAAAGGTATAATTCTTATATCTTCAATAATCAATTTATCATAACCATTTGCAACTATAACAGTGGGCATATTTGTTGCCTTACTTATCAAATTTGCAACTGATGATAAAATATCTTTAAGTGAAGTTGTTCGTTCCGATAATTCCTCTTCTACTTTTTTTAATTGACTTTCATCAACCTCAAAGTTTTCTAAAAGCAAACTAACATAATAACGATAACCTTCAGTTGTGGGAACTCTACCACCAGATGTGTGCAGTTGTTTTAAATAACCCATTGCTTCAAGAGCATTAAGTTCATTCCTAAGTGTTGCTGTGCTGACATCGTTTATGTGTTTATCCTTAACCCCACCGCTTGTTATAGGACTTGCATCTTTAATGTAATCCTCAATGGCAGAGCAAAGAATATGTTTTTTTCTGTCGCTTAACCCTTTTTTCATATAGCCTCGCTTGGATTGTTAGCAGTCTTTACTTTAGATTGCTAACACTATTCTACAACTATGTTATGCATTTGTCAACACTTTATGCCACTTTTTTTAAAAATTTTTTGAGATTTTTTTAAAGCTAAAGATTAAAACAAAAAAAATTTATTTTTGTAACTTCTTTTATAAAGTCACTAAAGGATAAATGTCTTTGTATAAAATTATTGGCTAAGTAGCATTTTAACAAGTTTTAAACTTTCATCAAAATTTTCAGATGTTGCTATTTTTTGTTTATATAAAGTTGCATTTTTGGTTCCAGCGATGTACCAAAGAAGATGTTTTCGCATTGTAACATTGATATATTTGTCAGAAAAGTGTTGTTTAAGTTGGTTTATATGCTCTTCAACTAAACTATATTTATCTAATGGATTCAATCCTTTTAAAATTGAAAAAATATTTGGATTTCCCAATGCACCTCTGCCAATCATAACTGCATCCACCCCTGTTTGAAGCATTTGGTTATAACTATTTTCATCCACAACATCACCATTTCCAACAACTGGTATTTTAACAATTGATTTTACTTTTGCGATTGTTTCTAAGTCCACATCACCTGAATACATTTGGGCACGGGTTCTGCCGTGAATTGTAATCATTTTAGCGCCATTATCTTCACAAATTTTTGCAACAGTTGTTGATATGTTATCATTTAAACCAAAACCTTTCCTAAACTTGCAAGATATTGGTTTATCACTGCTTTTTGCGCACTGTTTTACTATTGCTTCTAAAACTTTTAAATTTTTCAAAAGTGCCGAGCCATCGCCATTGTTAACAATTTTAGGGGCAGGGCAACCAAAATTAATATCTATCAAATCAAATTTTTGCAAATCAGGGCATTTGCACACATTTGCCATTACTTCAGGTTCATGACCAAATATTTGTACTGCAACAGGATTTTCTATTTTACTGGTAATTAACAATTCCTTGGTTTTTGAACTATCAAAGGAAAGAGCTTTTGCGCTAACCATTTCTGTAAAAGTCAAATCGGCACCGCACATGCGACAAATATGTCTAAATCCAACATCGGTGACACCTGCCATTGGTGCTAAAAATATTTTTCCAAGTTCTTTCCCATTTATTTGCATAAATACCTCTTTTGCAGTTAAATTATTTTACAACTTTATTATGCACCTAATTCCCTTTTGTTTGCAACACTTTTTTTACTTCTTTAAAACTAAATTGCTTTAATAAATACAGACATAGAAAATAAATAAATATAGATAATAAAACCACAGTAAATAAACCTAAAATACTTGAAGTAATGTTAAATAAATAATCATTTACTAAAATTAAAGCAACCATAATGCTTGACGAAAATATAGGTGCTAAAATTTCAATAATTTTTAAATGGAACTTAGTATATTTTTTTATATAACTTACGTTTATAAAAGATGTTACTGCGTATCCAAGCATACTTGCAAACACCAATCCATAAATATTGAAAGCATTATTTGATATAAGTACAACACTAAGCACTAATTTAACTCCGATCCCAATCCCAAGATTTATTGCTGGCAATTTAATTTTGCTAAGTGATTGCAAGAGGGAATTTGAGATTGTTACAAAACTTAAGAAAAACATTTCAAAAACAGACAATCTCAATAAATTAACTGCAATATTTAAAAATTCTTCGTTTAAAGTTGGAAAAATAAGCAAAACAATTGGTCTTGCAAGTATATAAATCCCCACACAACAAGGTAGAATAAACAGCAATACAGTTTTAAATATTGTGTTTACTTCTTTTTCTATATTTTCATTTTTTGATAATTTAAAACTTAAAATTGGCAAATATGCAAGAGCAATTGCACTAATTAACACATTTGGCATATTTATAAGGGGCAAAATCATTCCTGTTTCTACCCCATATAAACTTGTGGCATAGGATAAAGAAAATCCGCTAAACTTTAACAAATTGACCACCAAAAAAGAATCCAAAAGACTTGATAAGGGTAAAAGTACATATGCTATGCTTACAGGAAAAACTTGCCTACAAAAACCTATATAATCCTTTTTTGTAACTTTAACTTGTTGTTTTTTTATGTGTTTTTTGTTAATTATTAAAAAATATAAACAAGAAGTGATTTCACTTAAAGAAATCCCTAAAAGTGCACCAAATACACCAAAATATACTCCCCTTTTTAAAAATAAAAAGGCAAACAAAAGTCCAAAAACCAGTTTAAAACTCTGTTCTAAAACTTGACTTATTGCTGTAGGATACATATTGCTATAACCTTGATAATAGCCTCTGTATGCACCTAACAAACATGCAAAAATAAAACCGATTGATATTGCAAAATATCCGTAAAAGGCATTAGTATTTCCTTGCAGTAACGAAAATGGATAAGCAAGTATAAGCAATAAAATTAAAAATATAACACCAAAAAAAACACTGGTGTTGCGACCAAGAATATATAATTTATAAATGTCATTTTCTTGTTGTTTTGCTCTTAGTTGTGCTATTTTTCTTGTTAAAGTAATGCTTATTCCACCAGTCAATAAAGTTAATAAAAATGAGTAGATAGGAAAAGCCATTTGATATAGCCCCATACCTTCAGCACCTAACAAATTTGAAAGAGGAAGCCTATAAAACGCACCAAATAATTTACTTAATAAATTGGCAAAAAAAAGCACAAAAGTGCCATTAGCATTTACACTCATACGTGTCTAGTTTGTCTATAATTATAAAAAATATGTTAAAAACACTATTGCAATATAAAAAAAACTATGATAAACTTAAAAAAATTGGAGGCAAAATTATGTCTAATTATCAATCTCTTGTTATAAGTTTCCCTAGTTTCCCAGAAATCAAGGGAGAATATGAAACAACAAAAAGTGAACGTTTAGCGCTTTATGATATTATTACCGAAGCCTTTTCATTTAAATATACTTATGAAAAAGCAAAACTTGCTGGTAAAGCCCAAAATTATGCAGATAAAGATTTAAATAAAATAAAAGTGTATAGTTATTTTTTAAATAAAATAAATAATAGCGTTTACGACTCTTTTTTAAGAAAATATGTAATTGACACAGTGGCTCATATAAAAAATAACGATTTTAACCTAATTTCTGTTAGAAAAACATATGAAACTTTTAATGAGTGGTTTGTTCCTGGAAGTTTAAAAGGTAATATTTTTAGAAATAACTTAGCAACAGGAAATTATTATAAAAGTATTGATTTTGAGCAACTTTTTAGAATATGTAACACACAAGCAGTTACTGAAAACTACCCACCTTTTAAAGAAATTAAAGATTTATACGAATCTTACAGAAAAAACTACGAAGATTTAATTAAGTAAAAACTAAAGTAAATTGTTCTAATTTTAGAGTATACTAACAAATACTTTTATAATTTCTGAGATTTATACAAAAAAAGGAACTTTGCATTTAATTGGGATGCACCCCATAATGCACTGTTCCTTTTTATTCTGCCATTTAAAATTTCTAGACCTTCACTAAAAGTTATCTTTCAAAATAGGTTACTTCGTTCATTGTTAATGGTCTATATTCGCCTTCGTTTAGTTGTTCATCCAAAATAATTTTGCCAAAAGATATTCTTTTTAAAAATGTCACTTTATTGCCCGTTGCACCAAACATTCTTTTAATCTCGTGGTACTTTCCTTCTGTTATTGTAATTTTTCCTTCCTTTTTATTGGACAATACTATTTTACAAGGTTTTGTCACATATCCATCACGCAGTAATATTCCTTGTTCTATGTTTTTTATGTCGCTTTCTAAAATATCTTCAGCACATTGAAATAGATAAGTTTTCTCTACTCCGCTTTTTGGGGAAAGCAATTTATGTGACGCAACACCATTATTTGTTAATATAACTAAACCAACTGTATCTTTATCCAACCTGCCACAAGGGAATAAACCCAACTTTTTATACTCACTAGGTAACAAATCCAAAACTGTTTTTTGCTTTAAATCGGTTGTTGCACTTACCACGCCTTGAGGCTTATTTAGCATAAAATAAACAAATTTAGAATATGTAATAACTTTACCATTTAAAGTTATTTGGCTGGAATTTTCGTCTATTTTTTCATCGGGTGATTTTGCCTTTTTGCCATTAATCAAAATATTGCCTAATTTAACTTGCTTTGCTACATCTTTTCTTGAAAGAGAAGTGTTATTTGAAATATATTTATCTAAACGCATATTTAACCTTTTTTAATTATATTTTTTTGTAAAATTAATGAAAATTTATTAATTTTTCCTTGCGCATTGACATTTTTTTAACCAATTTTAGTTACATAATAAGACATTTGAATTAGTGTGTTTTAATGTGTAAAAAATAGAGTTTACTTAAAAAATTGCAAAGCCTTTACTGCTTATGTTTATAAAAAGTAAACAGGCAAAAAGACTTTGCGATTTTTTTAATCTTGTGGGCAATCCTTTATTGTAAGTTGTATACGTTTTTTTGCAACATCTACAGATAAAACCTTAACATTTAATTGTTGGCCAACTTTTAAAACATCTGAAGGGTGTTTTATAAATTTATTTGAAATTTGAGAAATATGGACTAAACCATCTTGGTGCACACCAATATCAACGAATGCCCCAAAGTCAATAACATTCCTAACTGTGCCTTTAATAATCATTCCTTCTTTAAGATTTTCCAAACTTAAAAGTTCCGCTCTTAAAACTGGTTTTGGCATATCTTCACGGATATCTCTTCCCGGTTTTGTTAATTCCTTAACCATATCAATAAGTGTAGGAACACCTACTCCAATTTCTTTTGCTACCTTTTCTTCCCCTTTTAACTTAACAAGGCTTGAAAGTGTTTCAAGGTTATTGTTTTTAACATCTTCATCTGTCAAATTAAACAATTTTAAAAGTTTTTGTGCACTTTGATAACTTTCTGGGTGAACAGCGGTGTTGTCTAAAACATTGTTTCCGTCTGTAATTCTCAAGAAACCAGCACATTGCTCATATGCTTTTGGTCCAAGTTTTTTTACTTTTAAAAGTTGTTCTCTAGAGTCAAAATGATTTATTTCTTTTCTATATTCAACAATATTTTTAGCAATTGATGAATTTAAACCTGAAACATAAGAAAGCAAACTAGGGCTAGCCGAATTTAAATCTACGCCTACGCTATTAACACAATCTTCAACTACGCCTGTTAAAACCTCTGTCAAACGATTTTGTGGCATATCGTGTTGATATTGGCCCACACCTATGGATTTAACATCTATTTTAATTAATTCTGCCATTGGGTCTGCAAGCCTTCTAGCAATTGACACTGCACTTCTTAAATTTACGTCAAAATCAGGAAATTCTTCCGCACCTAGTTTACTAGCTGAGTACACAGACGCTCCTGCCTCGTTTACCATTGCATAGTTTAAAGGTCGATTAACTTGTTTAATAAGTTCGCAAATAAAAATTTCAGATTCTTTACTTGCTGTTCCGTTGCCCACTGCAACTATATCGACCTTATCTTTTTCTACCAATGCTTTTAATTTTTCTAAGGATTCCTCAGTTTTGTTGAATGGAGGTGTTGGATAAACAACGGTTGTATCTAAAACCTCTCCGTGAGTATCAATAATTGCAACTTTACAGCCCATTCTGTAACCTGGGTCAAAGCCCATTATTATGTTATTTTTTAATGGTGCTTGAAGAAGTAAAGGTTTTAAATTAACTTCAAACATCTTAATTGCCTGCTCATTTGCCACATCGGTTAAATTGGTTCTACATTCATTTTCTAGGCTTGGGAATAACAATCTTTTATAACTATCAGCAATAATTTCCTGCATTAAACTTTTTAAAGAAGAATTTTCAATAATATATGATTTTTCAATTTCATTTAAAGCGATTTGCTCATCTAAAACTATTTCAACTTTTAAACACTCTTCCTTTTCACCTCTGTTTATAGCAAGGACTCTATGGCTTGGAATATTTTTAACTGGTTCTGTATGGTCAGCATACATTTCATACACTTCACTTCCTTCTTTTTCTAAAAGATTAGTGTGAATTTGTGCAAAATCAACAATGGTTTGTCTTAAAGTTTTTCTTAGTTCTGCATCATCTGAAATTCTTTCGGCTATTATATCTTTTGCTCCTGCAATCGCTTCCTCTACTGATTTCACTTCTTTTTCTTCATTTACAAAACTTTCTGCATTTGAATTTAATTCTTCCAAAGACACCTTTTGTTCCATAATTAAATCTGCAAGAGGTTCAAGACCTTTAGCAATAGCAACTGACGCTCTAGTTTTACGTTTTGGTTTATATGGTCTATAAATATCTTCTACTTCAGTTAATGTTTTTGCGTTCTTTAATGCGATTTCTAATTCATCTGACCATTTTTCTTGTTCTTTGATTGAATTTTCTACTTCGTCTTTACGTTTTTGCAAATTTCTTAAATATGTAAGTCTGTCTGCAAATTCTCTTAAAATTTGGTCATCACAAGACCCGTGCATCTCTTTGCGGTATCTTGCAATAAAAGGTATTGTACAACCTTCATCTAAAAGATTTACTATGTTTTGTGAATATTCTTTTTTTAATTTAAATTCTGCACTTAATTGTTCTACTATGTCCATTTTTTGTTATATCCTTTTTTTTGTTATTCTTTCTCTTATTTTATTTACATTTTTGTAAATTTCATTTATATTTTCGCCAATGTTGTATTCGCCGTCATTATATAAAACCTTACCGCCGACCATTGTAAAATAAACATCACTGCCTTTGCCACTATAAACTAAGTTTGATAATAAGTTTACCTCTGGTTGCATATGTGGTTCTGTAATTTTAACCAAAATCAAATCAGCATTTTTGCCCACTTTAATTTCTCCAGAATTTATGCCCAATGCTTTTGCACCATTTATTGTTGCCATTTTTAAAACATCGCTAGCCGGAACAACTGTTGGGTCATACAAACTCACTTTTGATAATGTAGCAACTAAAAACATTTCTTTAAACATATCTAATGAATTATTTGAAGCAACTCCGTCTGTGCCTATGGTTACATTGATGCCTTTGTTTTGCATTGCAAAAACAGGTGCAATACCACTTGCTAGTTTAATATTTGAAGAAGGACAAGTTGAAATTGACACACCATAATCTGCTAAAATCTGCAAATCATCCTTGTCCATATGCACACAATGCGCACACAAACATTGTCTATCCAAATATCCTAAACTTTCCAAATAACCTGCTGGAGTTAATCCGTTATGTTCTTGTGTACAATCACCAACTTCCTTTAAAGTTTCTGCTAAATGTATGCCAAGTGGAAGGTCATTTTCTTTTGCAAAACGTAAAATATCAAAAAATTTCTCCTCACTTGTTGAATATATTGCATGAGCAAAACAGGATACTTTTACTAAATTGCTATTTGTGTTTTGTTTTACAATTTTGTACTGTTTTTTAAAATCTTCATAACAGTTATAATCACTATCAGTGCAAACTTTTGCCTCAATGCCTATTCTTGCTCTTATTCCACTTTTATTTATGGCTTTTGTTATTCCTTCAATATTGAAATAATTTTCTTCCATTGTTGTTATGCCACATCTTGCATACTCTGCAATTCCAAGCATTTCACCCCAATAAACATCTTCATCAGTCAATTGATTTTCGCAAGGAATAATGTTGTCATAAAGCCAATTTTGAAGAGTTGCATCGTCTTTTATTCCTCTTAAAATTGTCATTGCTGTGTGAGCGTGAGTATTTACAAAACCCGGCATTAAAATGTTGCCACAAACATCTATCACTTGATCTACTTGTATGGTTGGTTCTTTTTCACCTACATACGTTATAATGTCGTTTTCCACCACAACATTCCCACACATAAAACCCTTTTCATTTTCCAATTTAAGTATTTTTGCATTTTTAAAAAGTGTTATCAAAAATTATTCTCCTTTTTATGACTGTATTATTTTCACAACTTTTGGAATATTTTATTGTTTGTTCTTTAGTTTGGCATATTAATAGATTAAAATAATAAATAGAACAAGTGTTTATTTTGTTATCATTTACGATACAAGGCAATAATACTACAAAATTGGAGGTTTTGGCAAATGAAAGAGCGAGTTATATTTCATTGTGATGCAAATAGTTTTTTTGCATCTGTTGAGATTGCAAAAAATCCAGAGTTTAAAAACAAACCTGTTGCAGTATCAGGAAATCCTGCCACAAGAACAGGTATTATTTTGACAAAAAATGAAATTGCTAAAAAGTTTGGAGTTTTAACTGGTGAGGCTATTTGGCAAGCAAAATCTAAATGTCCTGACCTGATTTGTTTGGAACCACATTATCCGTTATATGAAGAATATTCCAAAAAATTAAGAAAGATATATGAAAAATATACTGACCGAGTTGAAAGCTTTGGAATTGATGAATGTTGGCTTGATGTGACTGATTCTTTAAAGTTTTTCGGAAGTAAGGAGTGTTTAGCAAATAAAATCAGAGAGGAAGTTAAAAGCACTTTAAACATAACAATTTCTGTTGGAGTTAGTTTTGGAAAACTATTTGCAAAACTTGGTTCTGATTTAAAAAAACCTGACGCAGTAACAGTTATCTCTTATGAAAATTACAAAAAATTAATATATCCTCTACCCATAAACTCTATTATTGGAATTGGAAGAAGATTGACGCTAAGATTCAATAAAATGGGTATAACCCAATTGAGTGATATTACCACAATACCCGACTTAATACTTAAAAAAAAGTTTGGTATTATTGGGTTGGATTTAAAGCAAAAATTACTTGGAAACGACTTTGATATTGTTAAAAAATGTGACGACTATACTCCTCCTAAAAGTGTTGGAAACGGAACCACAACCATAACAGATGTATTCACAAGGGCGGAAATTAAATCAGTTGTTAGTGCTTTGTGTGATGAAGTGTCATCAAGGCTGAGAAAAAATGGGTTTAATGCAAGTAGTTTATCTGTAACAATAAAAACAGCCGATTTTAAATATTTTCACAACACGACCCGTATTCCTTTTTGCACTTGCTATAACACCGACCTTGTTAATGAAGTGATGAAAATGATTGATTCTGGTTGGAAATACAATAAAGCTGTAAGAGCCATTAGAGTATGTTCATATAATTTATCTAAATCAGACAACACACAACTATGTATGTTTTCTAACGAGGTTAAAAATAGAAGTTTAAGTTTATGTTTGGATAAAGTAAGAAATAAATATGGTTATTTTGCAATTGTTCCAGCAAGCACAATAAAAAACCCACACCTAAACCTTTCTAAAGTTAAGTGTGAGTGTTTAAATTGACCTGCCATCATCTAACGTTTTTTTAGATTGTGGAGTTTTTGACATAAATTTGTGTTTAAAAATTGTTGACGTAACGCCAGTAAACTCAAATTTTGGATTTGAAGGTTGCTGGTGTTGCTTTGTTGTGTTAGAAGTTTTATTATTGTTTTGAAGCGGTTTACTATTAATAGTTGTATTTAACACATTAAAATTTGGCTTAGAACCATTGTCTTTAGCAGGGGAAGATTTAGGTTTACCTCCTCCTTTCTTTTTTCCACCGCCTTTCTTTTTGGCTCCTCCGCCAACTTTTTTTTGAGGTTTGCCAGATTTATCGTTTGCAGGTTCTTTTACATTTGCAACTGTTTGCATAAAAATTTCTTGCAAGTTTTTCATTCTTTGCAATGTTTTATCATTGAACAAAAGAGCGTTGTCAATTACAAGTTTATCAATAATTTTTTTTAAGTTTGCCCAATAATTATCTTGAGATTTTAAAAGTTTTTGATTTTTAACTATGTTTCTGAATTCTAGTAATAGTTGATTTCCATATGGTCCAGATGTTTTTATTAAGGATAACATTTTCAAAACATATGCTTTATTTGCATCGTTCAACTCTGTTTTTAAAAATTTAGCCCTGTTTACAACTATATTTTTACGTGCGATTATTGCTTGGAGTGAAGAATTTGTCATATCAATACCCGTGCTTTCATCACGTATATACATATTAAATTCTTTTTTAACTATTTCTATCACATTAGCGACAGAGTCCACAATTACCGACTTTAAAAATGTTGTTAATTCTTTATCTTCTTGACCAAGTTTGCATTTTTCTTTTAAAAATAAAGAAATTCTTTTTTTATTACCTTCACCAAGTTGGATATATGTTATAAAGTTAAACGAATAGGCACCAACAACCGCGGTTGATTTGATTTCATCAATTTTGTAACTATCAATAATTTTATTAGCCTTAATCAATTCAGCTTTGATGTTTTCAGAAATGTCATAAGAATCATTAGACCCAAATTCGCCCAAAAGAGCATTTGCGCCTGCATCAAGATTATGCATTAAAACAATGTATTCTTTGTTTTCCATACTTTTATTATATAATAGCCATTAAATATTTGCAAGTGCAAAATATAAAAAAGATGTTTGTAAAAAACAAACACCTTTTTAAATTTATTATTCAGCAATAATGCTAACAATTTTTTTGCTACCACTATTTGAGAATTTAACTCTGCCATCAACTTTAGCAAAGATTGTATAATCTTTTCCAAGACCACAATTTTCTCCAGCATAAACTTTTGTGCCACGTTGTCTAACGATAATTGAACCTGCAAGAACTGGTTGACCATCAGTAGCTTTAACACCTAAACGTTTTGAATTACTATCACGTCCGTTTTTAGTACTACCGCCACCTTTTTTGTGAGCAAAAAGTTGAATATTAATGAATTTCATTTTTGACCTCCAACTTAACATATTTTTTTAATTTTTTATCACCTATTAATAATAATTGAACACTTTTTTCAAAAGTTTTTAAAAGTATTTGTGCATCACTAAATTGTTTTTCTTTTAATGTTTTATTTAAAAAACAACTAAGATAGGCATTTTTTTCATCTATTTTTATAATAGGTTTTAGCTTTAAAACATTTTCAAGCCCAACACATACGCTTTGTGCCAAACTAGAAATTGCTGAACAAACAATATCGCTTCCTGCTTCAGAGTACCCTGAGTGTCCTGAAACATTAAAGCCTATAATGTTGTCATTTTGTTTATAAATTTGTACGTTTGTCATAGTTTTAACTACTTAATTTCAACAATTTTTACTTGTGTAAATGGTTGTCTATGACCTTGTTTACGACGATAATTTTTCTTTGGTTTGTATTTATAAACAACAATTTTGTCACCTTTACCTTGAGCAACTACTTCTGCAACGCAAGTAACATTTTTTAAAACTGGGTTGCCAGCAACAATTTTACCATTGTCTGAAGTAAGTAATACTTCAAAATTTACTTTTGAACCAACTTCAAGTTCTAATTTTTCTACTTTTACAGTGTCACCAACGGAAACTTTATATTGTTTACCACCTGTTTGAATTATAGCAAACATCTTTTCCCTCCTAATTTAAATCTCACTACAAAAGGTGGTGATTAAACACAACTTTTAAAACCTTTTATATGTGGCATACGAGAATAAATATATCACAGCATAAACAAAAAGTCAACAATTTGTCGCATATAATTTTTCGCTCCGCCATTTATTTGGCATTTTTTAAATTTTTATATTGTTTTTAATTTAAAAACTTAGATAAAATATTTACAAAATTTCTTTTTGTATTTTATTAAACTCCTTTAAATTGGAATTTATTAAAAAAAAAGCTTAATTTTAGTTTTTAATTTTATAAATAAATGATATAATATATTTAAATTAAAGTAAAAATGAGTTTTTGTTATAGGACCAAAACCAAAAATTGAAGTAAAGGAGAATTTATGAAATTAAAGAAAAAATATTTAGGTATTATTTTATCAATATGTTTAATGGTTGCATTTGTTTTTGCAGGATGTAATGAAACACCTATAGTTTATGCTTGGGATAAAACATTTAATTATGCGGGGAATTTTTATGACAATTATGGTGCTTATTCAGTTAAAACCGACCAAAATGGCAACGTTTTAGAAAACGGGACTGCAACAAAAGCCCTTTTGGAAAAACAATACAATGAAAACAATTTACTTTTATCATCAGCAACAATTGATGACGAACCAATTGATTTGTCAAATGCAAATAGTTTTAGTAATTTAATTCAAATTATGGAGCAAAAAGTTTCTGACCGTTTAACAAAATACAATGGCTACACCGTTTCAATTTCATCAAAAGACGATTTAAAAATAACTATAAATGGAACAGATTATTCTTTGCAAGACAATTCTGGTAATAATTATGGAATAATGGATAATGAAGAACGTGTTGGTTATTGTACTACTGCAATTACTGATAATGTTAACAATAAAAGCTTAAAAAACTCATTAATGATAAATGTTTACAAAACAAAAAACAACTTTGAATCAGTAAAAATACGTATTAAAACACGCACAACTATTACAGACCCAACAGCAGAAAAAGAAACAAACGAAAATAATGAAGTGATTGAAACATCTATTTATATTACTTATACTCCTGTTTTAACTATGGTTACAGAATAAAACTTAGTAAAACTAATAAATTAACATTAAAAAATTATTAAAAAAACAAAATTGGTGTTTCGTTTCCAATTTTGTTTTTTTATTAATTTCAAGCCACGACTAAACTACTTTATGTTCTACGTGGCTTGTTGATTTTTTTGATGGTGTCATACACCATATATCGTTTCTAGATTAATATTTCAAATAGAAATTAAAAGAGTTTTACATAAAAGGAATAAATGGTCAAAATTATGAAATTAATTTAAATTTTTAATGATTTTGAAACACTGCTAGCAACAAAATTATAATATCTTGGTTCAACTGCTCCCAAAGCTAAAGAATTTGCTTTGTTTATAATGTATGCTCCACCATTTTTTAAACATTGATTTAATTTATAAAAGCGAATAAAACCTATGCTTGCCGTAGTTGTATATGAAGATACAGGTGCTTCAAATGAAACTTCTGCCAATAAATTCAACTCATTTGATATATGAATAAGTTCCGTTGCGTCATCGCTTTCATTTACAACATTTTTAACAAAACCAAAACTAATCATATTGCTTGTAAACTTTAAAGCATTAATTAAAATTCCTTGCATATTACCCATTTTGGTTAAAGTTTTTTCGCTATCTTTTATTGCAAAAGTAGAATTTTCAAATTGGACAAAAGTAGGATTGTTAAAATAATTTTTAGCACTTTCAAACCTATCATCAAGATCCAATGAATGTGCAATTTTTATATTTATGTCTGCATCTTGTTCACCACTTACTGGTGTTATGTATTTTATTTCATCGCCGTCCAAAACAAACAAATTAAGTAATCTATTTTGCTTATATTCACCAAAAACAAGATGTTGAGCTAATGTGTTAAAGATTTTTTTGTTTATAAATGTTTCTTTAAATTGATCTTTTGTGTATGACTTATTTGCAATAAAATTATTATAAAGTCTAATTTTTTGCGCTTCAAGAGATTCATCTGTAATTTGGTCTTCTACCAACATATCTTGTACATCAGAACTTTTAACTTTATTCAGTTCTGTATAAATGGAAATAAAACAACTTTTTTCTTCTAAAAATTTTGGGGTAGCTTCGTCAGTTAATTTTTTAATTAAGTTTAAAACATTGCTATTTTTTGAATAAATCAAACATTCTATAAAATACTTAGCTTCTTTACTTCTATTATTGTTATATAAATATGAAATAAAATCAAAAATTTGCTCTTGTAAGGAATTGTCAGCGAGCAAACTTACCAGCCTTATAGCCCACTTTGCACTTTTTATATCGTCTAATTTTTTTATCGCATTAAAAATGTTAAATGCAAAATTATTTAAATCTTCTTTATTAAATAATTCTTCTATTTCTTTTAATCCATAAAGATTCAACAAATCTTTTTCATTTTTAAAAATATCAATTAAATAAGTTTTACTAACATTATCCGCTTCTATATCATCAATAAATTTAAGTGGCATTTTTTCAAAAGGAACGCCCAAAGTCCTTTCTTGAGGTTTTTCTACTCTTTTTAAAGCTGTAACAATGAAATGTTTTGGAGAACATCCTAAGTTTGTTACATCAGCAATTCCAAGTTTTGACTTTATAAAAGATTTTATGTCTTCATTAGATTCTTCCTCATACAAATCTTCAAGTCTTGCTGTAACTTCTGGATTTTCTATACTTGCCAATATTTTTACATAATGAAACTTTTTATCGCCCGCATTTTCCAAATTTTTATCAAAAAATGACATTGTATCTTGATAATAATGTTTTAATATTTTCGCAAAAATAGCATCATCAGTACCTTCATCAGAATTGAAGATTTCATAAAGTGCTCTTTGTGTATTAAATTCCAAACCTAGTGTGTAATATGTATTTTTATATTTTGGATTATTATCTACAAAATTTTTTATATCCATATAGTTTTCTCTATATAAATTTTGCATATATTCCAAACATGGTTCCAGATAATCAGATAATGAGGTTTTATCATTATCCTCAACAATTTCAAATAAGAATGGAAGATAATCATTAAGTTCAATATCTGTGCTTTTAACTACTTCTATAAATCTATCAAAAAAACGTTCTCTATGGCTATACTCTTTATTTTTACTATTGTAAACACAAGAACCTACATGTGCAACAAATAATTTTTCTAAAAATGTAACTATCCCTGTATAATTTTTTACATACAAAAGCATTTTTGTAAAATTGCACAAAGCAGGAACATACTCATTAAGTTGAAAAATTAGCTCAGCAAGTGAACTTAATTCATTTAAATCTTTATTAACAGTGCTACTATTTAATAAATTTTTTATATCACCATATGACATTGCATCAAGAATAGGTACATTGGAAACATCAATGCCAAAAATATTTTTTACTCTATCACTAATTTGCTTATAATCTCTTAAAATTTCCATATTTCCCTCTTTTATATGGAATTTTAACACAATGTTTCAATTTTGTAAATTAATATTAAAAATTTAAACGCAACTGCCACAACTTTTAAAGCGAGAAACCTTTGCGACAACCATAATATTATAACCATCAATGGAATCTTGTATTTCTAATGCTACATCTCCTAAAAGGTCCCCATAACTTCTAAATAAATCTCTAAGGTCAGATTTTAAAGCTGGTGATAATTTAATAGGACTTGTAGATTTATCTTGTTTCAAAACATTATTTAATCTTTCAGCTTGTGATTGTTTCATAAATTCTCCTAAATTTTAAGTTTGGCTGTTAAAAAATGGCTATTTTTTAACAAAATGTATTTTAAAATCTAATATCAATATATTGTGCCTACAAAAAATGTATCCCCCCCTCGCATTTTGAAAAAAATAATTAATAATTTTTTATTCCTAGAGCAAAAAAAGGAAAAATTAAAGATATCATATTTCAAACTAAGTTTTATTTTTATTTTAAAATTAGACCTTTCTTTTAATGTTACGTCTAATAAGTCCCCAAAAACCACGATATTTTTTTGCCACGTCATAAATTTTTTTTGTACCATTATGTATATTTTCCGCTAGGAGTGACATAGCTCTATCTAAGTCGTGACTATAATTTTCCCCCGCTGGATCACCTTTTGTTATTCCATCATCTTCTGGAACAACACCTAACAATTTTGTTTTTAAAAATCTAACAATTTCTTCAATTCCTAAGGTTTCCATAGTTGCTTCAAAATCACCTCTAACTCTGTTTATAATTAAATATTTTCCGAGTAATTCATAATTTGAAAGTATTGACAACACTTTATCGGCATCTCTTACACTGGAAATATGAGGTGTTACAACAACAATTGCTTCAGTAGCCGAACAAACAGCTCGCCTAAAGCCGTCATCAACTCCCGCTGGACAATCGAAAAGAATATAGTCAAATGTTTCAGCTAATTTATCCACCACGCCTTGAATTTGCTGTCTGGTTATGTATGTTTCCTCGTTTGTGTGAGTTGATGCTAAAACATATAAACTTGGGTATTTAATATCCTGAACGAGTGCTTGTTTTAATCTGCAATTACCCATTATTACATCCAAAATATCAAAATCAATTTTTTGCTCTAGCCCCATAACTACATCAAGGTTATTTAAACCAATATCCATATCAAGCAAAACCACCCTAAAACCAAGGCTTGCAAGTTTCATTCCAAGCCTTGCACAAATTGTTGTTTTTCCAACTCCACCTTTTCCGCTTGTTATAACAATTTTTCTTGCCATAAATTCACCCTTTATATAATTTCATCGAAAGATATTTTAATAAAAAATTCCTTTTAAACAAAGGAACTTTTTTGTGAATTTTATAATAAATAATCTTTTTTTAGCGAATATGTTTATAAGCGTTATTTTAACCTTCAAAAACCACGCTCCGTTAAAGCGACATTATTTCTTTTTAATATACTCTTTTTCATTAAAATAGTTCTTATTTTCCCTAGATGTAAATGTTTTGCTTGAATGACTTTACGTAGCGGTAGTCCGTCA
>CALBKX010000053.1 GCA_937895935.1 uncultured Clostridia bacterium | reverse complement strand
CCGACAACTTCCGATAATATAAACTATGTGATGTTGTGTTGTTCGCTTTGCTTTACAACCCAAGTTGCCAAATGCAACTCCACAATAAATTGTGGCATCACAGGTTGAATGAACATCAGTTTTGCTTGAATATACCTTCGGTGCATTCAGACAAAACTTCCGATAATATAAACTATATATTAGCGTCGTGATTTTGAGTGTACTTTTGTGCAAGCACAAATCCACTCCCTCTCACTCCTTAATATTAAAAAAAGTCGCATTCACATCCTATGTATGTGTGGTTTGACGGAGCCAAGGAAAACCGAAAAATGATTACTGTTTTTAAAAATAAAAAAAGTGTTTTAATGACTTATTCATTTAATACACTTTTTTTAATTAAATTGACACTTTGTTTTTCTTGTGTTAGTCTATATTTAATGAGAAGAATGTATAAGTACAAACGTTGTCCAAGATGCAATACTAAAAATCAATACAATCAATTTAAATGTACTGAGTGCGGTTTGATTTTTTCTAGAGTTGAAAATGGAAGCAATAAAATTGCAAAGGAATTAATTTTAGCGGGCAAAAAAAATGAAACAATAAAGGCGCCTGGTTTCCCAAAAGATGTAAAAAAGAGCAAATTTTTACTTTTATGTGGTTTTTTAGGATTGTTTGGTGCTCATAATTTTTATGTTGGTAGATATTTTAAAGCGATTTTTCAACTTATTATAGGACTTTTATCAGTTGTTATGACCTTTTTGTCAAGTTATATAAGCAATATTGATTTTATAATGAGTTATGTTTTTTTACCAATTGCAATTGATGGTTTGTTTTGGGCTTTTGATTTTGTTGATGCTATTTTCAATAAATACAGAATCCCAGTTGCAGTTGATTTTTCTGAAGGGAAGGAATTATTAAATAAAGGAAATAAATAAATGGCAAAAGTAGTTGTGGGTATTAGTGGTGGAGTTGATTCGTCTGTTGCAGCAAAATTATTAAAAGATCAAGGACACGAAGTAATTGGTCTTTTTATGGTAAATTGGGAAGAAGATAGTGATTTTTGCACAGCAGAACAGGATTATGAAGATGTAAAACGTGTTTGTAGTGCTATAGGAATTCCATATTTTAGTGTTAACTATTCTAAAGAATACTATAATAGAGTTTTCAAATATTTTTTAGAAGAATATAAAAAAGGCAGAACTCCTAATCCTGACGTTCTTTGCAACCGTGAGATAAAATTTGGCCCTTTTTTGGATTATGCTAAAAGTATTGGTGCGGATTACATTGCTACAGGTCATTACTGCAAAAAAATTGAAAAAGATGGAAAATATTATCTTGCAAAAGCGAAAGATTTAAACAAAGACCAATCTTACTTTTTAAATCAACTATCTCAGGATCAATTAAAATATGTGCTTTTCCCGCTTGCTGACATTAATAAACCACAGGTGAGAGAAATTGCTAAAAATTTAGGTTTAGTTAATGCAGAGAAAAAAGATAGTACGGGAATTTGTTTTATTGGTGAAAGAAACTTTAAAAAATTCTTAAAAGAATATTTACCTGCAAAACCCGGTAAAATAATGACTTTAGATGGTAGAGAAGTTGGAAAACACGATGGACTTATGTATTATACAATTGGTCAAAGGCGAGGCCTTGGTATTGGCGGAAGGTCAGATAGCAATGGAGAACGTTGGTTTGTTTTAAAAAAAGATTTGAAAAATAATATTTTGTATGTTTCACAAGGTGAGGGCGAGGAGTTATTTTCTAGCGGTATGATAAGTGAAAAGTTTAACTGGATACCTGAAAAGCCAAAGGAAAATGAATTTGATTGTTTTGCCAAATTTAGATATCGCCAACCTGACCAAAAAGTTCACGTTAAAATTGTTGATGAACATATTGAAGTGAGTTTTTATGACAAACAACGCGCTGTAACTCCGGGACAATTTGTTGTTTTGTATAAAGATGATGAATTTGGAAACAGTTTGTGTTTAGGTGGAGCGGTTATAGATAAAGTAATTAAATAATTAGGTGAAAAAATGAGAGCGATTGTTCAAGTTGTTAAAAAAGCAAGTGTTATTTCAAATGGAAAGTCTTTTTCAAATATTGGAAAAGGCTTTGTGGTTTTACTTGGCATAAAAGATGACGACACAAAAAAAGATGCTGAATATTTAATGGGAAAAATTGAAAAACTAAGAGTGTTTGAAGATGAAAATAGTAAATTAAATTTATCCTTAAAAGATGTTGGTGGAAGTGTTTTACTTATAAGCAATTTTACTTTGTACGGGACAACAATAAGACAAAACAGGCCAAGTTTCATAAAAGCAGGGCATCCAGAATTTTCAAAACCACTTTACGATTATGCTGTGGACATTTTAAGCCAAAAGGTAAATGTTCAAACTGGTGTTTTTAGAACTGATATGCAAATTGATATGGTTGCTGATGGACCATGCACAATAATTTTGGACAGCGAAAAAACAATTTAATTTTTAAATAATTTTGATTTCAAGAAAAATATCATTAGGCAACAAATTTTTATTTGGCAATTGTCAGTGGCTTCAATTTCTGCCAAAGGGAAAAATTGCCCGTCTGAAGATATTTTTTGCTATGACAAATATCAATTAAAAAATGAAGTGAACCCCGTAGTAATTACAAAATAAAAAAGACACCATAGGTAGAAATGAAGTGAACCCCAAAAGTTAGACAAACTATAGGAGGTTCACTTCATTTGTGCTCGAGTGTTTTTAGTTTTAAAAATACATAAAAGAAACAAGTGGTTACATTACAATTTCACATAAGAAATATGTGATTACTTCTGAAATAGCTAAACACAAAAAGAAATAAAGTTTTCTTTTTTGTCATTATTCTTTATGCTTTTTGGTTGGCAAGTGCTGTTTCAACGGCAAGTGCAACTGTTGCACCAACAATCGGATTGTTGCCCATTCCAATAAATCCCATCATTTCAACATGTGCTGGAACAGAAGAAGAACCTGCGAATTGTGCATCACAATGCATTCTTCCCATTGTGTCTGTCAAGCCATAAGATGCTGGTCCACAACCCATATTATCAGGGTGAAGGGTTCTTCCAGTGCCACCACCAGAAGCAACACTAAAATAATTTTTGTTATTATCATAACACCACTTTTTGTATGTTCCAGCAACCGGATGTTGAAAACGTACAGGGTTTGTTGAATTTCCGGTTATAGAAACATCGACTTTTTCTAGTTTCATTATTTCTACGCCCTCTAAAACATCAAAAGCCCCATATACTTTTACCTTTGCTCTTTCACCTGAGCTAAAACTTTTTTCGCTATTTATTTTCAACTTTCGAGAGTAGTGGTCATAAGTTGTATCAACATAAGTAAAACCATTTATTCTTGCTATAATATATGCGGCATCTTTGCCAAGTCCGTTTAAAATTACTTTTAATGGCGTTTTGCGGACCTTATTTGCAGTAAGAGCGATACCTAATGCACCTTCTGCTGCAGCAAAACTTTCATGACCAGCTAAAAAACAAAAACATTTTGTTTCCTCTTTTAAAAGCATACTGGCTAAATTCCCGTGACCTAATCCGATTTTTCTTTCATCTGCAACTGAGCCATATCTACAATATGCTTGCAAGCCTTCGCCAAGTAATTTTGCGACTTCAACGGCATCTTTGACATTGTTTTTTAAAGCAATTGCACATCCAAGTTCATATGCACATAATGCATCTTCAAATGCAATTGGTTGAACATCTTTCACAATTTTTTCGATATCAACACCTTTTGCTTTGCAAATTTCTTTTACTTCATTTAAATTTTTGAAACCATATTTGTTTAAGGTTTCTTTAACAAAATTACCTTCCATATTTACTTGCTCCTTGGGTCCACAAATTTAATGCCTTCGGCAAATCTGCCATATGTTTTTATAAATTTCTTTCTTGCTATTTCATATGGTGTACCTTTTTCTAACTCTTTTATTAATCCACCCATATTTAAATATTCATATCCAATGATTTCATCATTTTCATCTAAAGCCATTCTGGTTATATAGCCTTCAGCTAAGTTTAAATATCTTGGACCAATTCTGTCATTTGCATAAACAGTTCCAACAGCACTCATCCAATTTTTACCCAAATCTTCTAGTCCTGCACCAATATTTAATCCACCTTCTGAGAATGCGGATTGACTTCGACCATAAACTAATTGTAAAAAAATCTCCTTCATAGCATCATTAATGGCATCACATACTAGGTCAGTATTTAGTGCTTCAAGCAAAGTCCTTCCTATTAGTATTTCACAAGCCATACCTGCAGAATGGGTCATACCAGTGCAACCTATTGTTTCTATTAAAGCTTCCTTAATAATTCCATTTTTAACATTTAATGTCAATTTACAAGTGCCTTGTTGTGGAGCACATTTCCCACATCCATGACTAAATCCGCTTATTTCAAAAATGTTCTTAGTTTGTATCCATTTTGATTCTTCAGGAATTGGTGATGGACCTCGTGATTTCATACAGTTTACAACGCATTTATTATCTTCCATAATTACTCCTAATATTTCAATTTTAACATTATTATAAAAAAAGCCAAAATTAATTTAAACATTTTACCAAAAAAATACAAATAACTAAAATAAAATATAGAATTTTGTTATTCAAAAAATAATTACCAGAAATGCTCTCCATATTTATTAAAGTCAAAATACAAGATCAATTTTTTATATAATGATGATTGTTTATTTTTTTTGACAAACTTTTTAAGAACACAATAGCTAAAAATTTAAATTTGCCAAAGATTTAAAAATGTTTAATCGTAAGATGTGGATAATTCTTTTGTCAATGTTGACAAGTATTGACTTTGTTGAAAGTTTATGTTAACCTATTAGTATAAGGGAGAGATAGTATGACAAATAAAGAGTTTATGTCAATTATAGAAGAAAATTATGATGTATATCATCCTATGCAATATACAAACTTGCCTATAAATGAATTTTTCAAAGATATATATTTCATAATGAAAGATACAAAAGACGAAAATTTACTAAAAACACTAAATGAAATAGTAAATGAGTACATTATTTTAAAAAGAAAAATAAATGACTATAGATTGTACTTTAAAGATATGCCAGATGAATTACTTTATTCTATAAAAGAAAAGGCAAGCCCAATTAGAGAAAAATTGGATAATCAATATGTGCAAAACAAAAGTAATCGTTATGCTTCAATAAAAAAAGAAAAAGAAGAAAAAGCACAAAATTTCATTGATAAATTAAAGGGTGACAAAAATAATGACAAATAAACAATTTTTGACATTAGCTAAAGAGCAATATGATTTTAAAAATTATTTAGACCATAAAAATGAATATTACTTTAATGTAATTTTTAATATGTACAAAATTTTAAATAGCACTAATGATGCAAAAGTAAGTATAATTATTAATAAGATAATAAATAGATTTATAACTATAGAACATTTTTATGATGCAATAAATGATATTGAGGTTCCATTTTTAAACGTTAACGTTGTGCCTGAAAAAGTATTTAACTTTTTACAAACTGAGGCGAGTAAATATAAAAATGAGAAAAATTTAGAAAAATAATAAAACAAATTTAAATATTAAATTCTTATAATTATTTATTAGAAATTTTATAAAAATTAATTAAAATAGCACAAAATAAGGCAAATTGATAACAAAAAATCAATTTGCTCTATTTTTTTTGCCATAGTGCCTTTATTTTTTAAACAAAAGCATTTATATTGACATTTAAAATAATTAACTGCTAAAATGAAAAATATGTTTGAATTGATTGAGAAAAAAAGTAAATTTTATGGTTATGTTTATTCTGTAGAAAATTTGGAACAGGTTGAAAAGTACATCGCTTTACTTAAAAAAGAACATAAAAAATGCACTCATATTTGTTATGCTTTTAATATAAAATCCCCAGTAAACTTAGCAAAAGCGGTAGATGATGGAGAACCTAGTGGAACAGCGGGTAAACCAATTTACAATGTTATTGATAAAAAAGGGCTTTCAAACATTTTAGTGGTTGTGGTAAGATATTTTGGCGGAGTTAAATTAGGTGCTGGAGGATTGGTTAGGGCATATACAAAATGTGCAAGCAATGCAGTGGAGAAATATTTATGCAAATAACATTATTAAAACAAAAAGGTAAATCTGAAGAATATTACATAGAATTAGATGGTGTAAAAAAAGGTACTTTGCAACTAGAGGTAATATACAAACATCATTTAAAAGAAGGATTAGATATTGATGAATCAACGTATAATTTAATTAAAGAGGAAAGCGATCGTTTAACTTGTTTTTCTAAAGCACTTGAATATATTTCTTCAAGACTTAAAACCGAAAATCAAATGAAAGAGTATTTACTAAAAAAAGGCTATTTGTATTCTATTGTATTAGAAGCCATTGAAAAACTGAAAGAATATGGATATTTAAATGATGAGTATTATGCTAAAACTTATGCAGAAATAGCAGGTAAGGACAAAGGTAAAAGATATATTAAACAACAATTATTAATTAAAGGCGTAAATAATGAAATTGTTGATAATTTAATACAAAACTTAGACAATGATGAATGTGCTTGCAAAGAGGTTTGTACAAAATGGTTAAAAAATAAGCAACTTCCACTTGTTCAAAAAGATAAAGAAAAATTGTATCGCTTTTTGCTGGCTCGTGGTTTTGATTTTGATACAATAAAACATACATTAAATGATGTTTTAAATGAAGAATAATAAAAAAGGTGTTTGTAAACAGTTTATAAAAAAATTGTTTAATTAAAAGTTTACAATTATTTTAAATTTTTAAAAAGTTTAAAAAAGGAGATAAAAATGCTAGGAATTGATATATTGGAAGTAGAAAGAATAGAAAAGGCTTTAAAAAATGAAGCTTTTATTAAAAAAGTTTTTACAAAAAACGAATTAGAGTATGCTAATAAATTTAAAAATATAGCAAGTCATTTAACTGGTTTTTTTTGTGCAAAAGAAGCGGTTATGAAAGCAATGGTAGATTGTAAAAATATTACTTTTTTAGATGTTGAAATATGCCATTCGACTCTACAAAATCCAATTGTTAATCTTAAAGGTAAAGCTAAAGAAATATTTGACAAAAATAATTACAAAAGCATAGAGATATCAATTTCTCAAACAAACAATTATGCAACAGCAGTTTGCATCATTAATTAAACATTAATAATTCTTATATCAAAATTTTTTGTTTGAAAATATGAGAGAAAATGAAATGCACCCCAAAAGTTGAAACACTTTTTAGGGTGCATTTTTTAATTACATTTTTTTTCGAAAAGCAAAGTAAGGATGATTTTTGCTTTAAATTTTAGGCGTTATTTTATTATCAAGGAAAAAACGCCAAGCGACAAATTTATTTGGGATTTGGCAGGATTTAAAGCGGACCTAACAAAAGACGCCTCTTTGCAAAAGCAAAGTGAGAATGATTTATCAAACTCAAAATTTAAACTTGTTTTAATTTCAGGCGTTACATAAACCTATAAAAAACATCATACGTAAGGTAGGTTTCAAAGATATCAACTTTTGCTGTTATTTCCCAAGGTGCGTGCATAGATAAAACCGGAACACCCGCATCAATAACATCCATATCGTATTTAGCCATAATATAGGCTATGGTTCCGCCTCCACCAGCTTCTACTTTACCCATTTCAGTTGCTTGATAATTAATATTGTTTTCATCTAAAATTTTTCTTAAATTGGCAATGAATTCAGGGTTTGCATCACTTGCACCACTTTTCCCTCGTGAACCTGTATATTTACAAAAAGCAATACCTCTAGCCAAAAAAGCATCAGTATTTTTATTAAAAGGTGTAGGGCGGTTAGGATCAAAAGCCGCTGTAACATCGCTAGAAAGCATTTTGCTGTTTTTTAAAGCGTGTCTAAGTTTTAAATCTGAATAATCTGTGATTATGGAAATTAGGTCGGCAATTGTATTTTCAAAAAACATACTTTCCATACCTGTAGCACCAACTGAGCCAATTTCTTCCTTGTCAACAAGCAAACAAACGCAAGTTTTTTCTGGATTTTTCAAGTTTAACATTGCCATTAAAGATGTGTATGCACAAACCTTGTCATCTTGACCATAACCAAAAACCATCGATTTGTCTATACCAAAATCTCTAGCTTTGCCTGCTGGAACAATTTCTATTTCCGCAGAAAATAAGTCTTCTTCATCAATGTTATGACTTTTTAAAATTTTTACTATATTTTCCTTTACAGCATCAGTTTTTTTATCTTTATCAGGAATTGTTCCAACAAGTAAATTTAATTCTTCTCCCGTGACAATTTCTGTGCGTTTCTCTTTGTCTAAATGAGGCAACAAATCACTTATTCCAAAAACGGGGTCGTTTTCATTTTCACCATAGTTTAATCTTATTTTTGTTCCATCTTTTTTACATATAATTCCATGAATTGCAAGAGGGGTGGCTGTCCATTGATATTTTTTTATGCCACCATAATAATGTGTGTCTAGCATACACATTTTGTTGTCCTCGTAAAGCGGAGTTGCTTTAAGGTCAAGCCTTGGACTATCAATGTGTGAACCAACAATGTTTAATCCATTTTCAATAGGACTTTTACCAATAATGGCAAGGATAATTGCTTTGTCCATATTTACAGAATAAATTTTATCTCCTGCTTTTAATTTTTTACCTGACTTAATAATGTCGTCCAAATTTTTATATCCAGCATTTGTGGCAATTTTAATTGTTTCAATAATTGATTCGCGTTCGGTTTTTGCACTTGAGATAAATTGTTTATATCCCTCACAAAAATCAAAGGCTTTTTTTAATTTTTTTTCATCATAATTTTCATAGACATTTTTATTCATACTTTTCCCCTTTTAAAATTAGTATATACATTTTAATTTTGTTTAACAAACATTTAACAAAAGGATAAAAAAATTTTTTATACATTGTTTAAAACATAATCCAATTTGACTTTATTTAAACAATTTGGTTATACTAATTTTGTATGCTAAAGAATGAAGAATTTATATCATATTTAAAAAAATTATTTCCGACAGGCTATTGTGAATTAAAGTTTAATTCAAACTTTGAACTTTTGGTGGCTGTTATAATGTCTGCTCAATGCACCGACAAACGAGTTAATATGGTTACTGAAAAACTATTTAAACAATTTAACACCCCTGCAGATTTTGCTAATATGAGAATAGAAGACCTCGAAAGCAAAATAAAGTCCTGCGGATTTTATCACAATAAAGCAAAGCACATTCAAGAGGCTAGCAAAAGCATTTTACAAAATTTCAACGGCATAGTACCTGAAAATTATGACGATTTATTATCGCTAGCAGGTGTAGGAAGAAAAACAGCAAATGTTGTAAGCGCTGTTGCCTTTAATGCAAATGTTATTGCTGTTGATACGCACGTTTTAAGAGTGAGCAGACGATTAGGTTTTACAGATAGCAAAAATCCAAGTGTTTGTGAAAAGGATTTAACACAAAGGTTTAAAACTAATTTAGCTGACTTGCATTACAGAATGGTGCTTTTTGGAAGATATTATTGCAAAGCACAAAAACCTCTTTGTAAAACATGCAAATTAAAAAAAGAATGTTTGTATTATAACAAAACAATTTAGAGCAAAAATAGAAACTAGCATAATTATAAAATAATATTGAATTTAATAAACAAATATGATAAAATCAAAAATCTTAAAAGAAGCAATAAGGAGAAAAAATGTTTTTAGATAGAGTTACAATAACAATAAAAGCGGGTGATGGTGGCGATGGACACACATCATTTTTTAGAAGTAAACTTGTAATGAATGGCGGTCCAGATGGCGGTGACGGTGGAAAAGGCGGGGATGTTGTTTTTGTTGCCAATGAAGGGCTAAATACTTTATATGGTTTCACTTATAAAAAGAAATTTACAGCAACAAATGGTAATCCTGGCGAAAAACAATTAAAAAGAGGCCACGATGGTAAAGATGTTGTAATTCAAGTTCCTTGCGGAACGGTTATAAAAGATGAAGAAACAGGACTTGTGATTGCCGACCTTATGGAAAATGGACAAAAATTTGTCGCTTTGAAAGGCGGGCTTGGTGGAAGAGGAAATAATTTTTTTAAGTCACCAACCAGACAATCTCCACATTTTTCTCAAACTGGCGAAAAAACTCCTGTAAAAAAGGTTATTCTAGAACTAAAAACAATTGCAGATGTGGGACTTGTTGGTTTTCCAAATGTTGGTAAAAGCACTTTGCTCTCTGTAATTAGTAACGCCAATCCAAAAATTGCAAATTATCCTTTTACAACATTATATCCAAATTTAGGTATGGTTGCACATAACAACACAAGTTTTGTGGTGGCAGACATACCCGGACTCATTGAAGGGGCAAGCGAGGGTGCTGGTCTTGGACATTACTTTTTAAGACACATCGAAAGAGTTAGATTAATTGTGCATATGGTAGATTTATCTGAAATAGATGGAAGAAATTGTGTAAGTGACTATGAACAAATCAATAAGGAATTAAAGCAGTATAGTGAAGAAATATCAAAAGTGCCACAAATAGTTGTTGCAACAAAAATTGATCTTCTTGATGAACAAACATTAAAAGACAGACTTACTGAATTTGAGAAAAAAACTGGGCAAAAACCAATTTTATTGTCATCCATTATGCATAAGGGGGTGGAGGAACTTTTAGATAAAATTACTGAAGTTTTGGCGAAAACACCTAAAAAACCTGCTATGGAAATTGAACTTCGTGAATTTGATGTAAAAGATAAAACTTCATTAAACATTGTGAAAAAAGAAGAAAATGTATTTGAAGTTGTTGGTGGATTTATTGATAATTTAATTCGTGGCATTGTCTTGTCAGATGAAGGTAGTAATGCTTATTTCCAAAACGCACTAAAAAAGTATGGTATAATTGATAAGTTGAAAGACGCTGGAATGAAAGACGGCGACACGGTTATAATTAAGGATATTTCTTTTGAATATAGCGAGTGATGTCAATGCTGATTTTAAAATTTTAATTTAAAAATAGAGATTTTAAAACATAAAAATTGCTTTCATTATACAATTTTAACTTTAAATTAAAGTAAAACATTTAAGTTAAAAAAATAAAAAGGAGAAAAATATGATAACACCAAAACAAAGAGCGGTTTTAAGAGCCCTTTCAAATACATTAGACCCTGTTCTTCAAATTGGAAAAGAGGGAATAACAAAAGGAACAGAATTGCAAGCTGAAGCGCTATTTGAAGCAAGGGAATTATTTAAAATTAAAGTATTAAAAAATTGTGTTTTATCAATTAAAGAAATAGCAGATGAATTTGTTAATATGTTCAATTGTGAAATTGTACAAATAATAGGAAATAAAATTTCCGTTTATAGACATTCTAGCCGTAACAATATTAAACATATTCAATTGCCATAAATTAAGAAATTAAATCATTTTCGTTTAAATCATTATTTTTGTTAAAACTAAATTGACACAAAATAGCAAATATAAGTAAAATTGTTGCAACAATTAAATAGTAAATTTTATACATAACAAAAAAACTTGCAAAAATAATAAAAAGGGAGGACACAATATATTTTCGTGTTCTTTTTTTATTAAAAACGGTGGATAAAATATTATTAAAAGTGTTTTTTGCTTTTTTGTTTTGAACAACAGTTATGCTTGGATAAAATTCATATTCTTTTAACAAACTAAAGTAGGTTTGTGTATAATCTAAAACGATTGTTTTACATAAAAAATTTTGCAAAAGGGATTCAATATTAGAGTCATATTTATTACATAAAATTAGAATTTTTTTGACATTCTGTTTTTCAATTTTGTTGTATATTTCAATAACGTCATCGCTCGTTAAACTTGCGTTTTTAAAGCAAGGATAAATTATAACATTTTGCTCGTTCAAAACTTCCACATAATCATTTTTAATTTGACAAGAGTGTCTTGTACTTGCAAGTTTGTAAAAAAAATTAACAACATCATTGTTTGGCATAAAAATAAAAGTGTTTTTAATGTCTTCAATATGCTTTGTTTCGTTTAGTTTTGGACGTTTTCGTTTTGCTTTTTTATTTTCAATTAAATCAATAATAATTATTGTCAATATTGAAACAACAATGGATAAAATAATAGCCACCCATTTGGCTTTTATAAAATAAAGCCCCCAAATTATATTTAATACAAAAAAAAGGAAAAATTTAAATATATAGTCAACTATTGCTAAAAATGATATTTTTTTCATTTTCATATTTTTGACAAATAATTTATATTTTAAAATGAGCTTTGTTGACAATTTTGACATATTTTGGTATAATATTCAAAAGGAAATAAAAATGGAAACAATTGAATTTGCAAGATTTTTTGCCGACTATTTAAACAAAAATGGAGCTATAAAAACTGAAATTATAGAAACAAAAGGAAGCAATCTTTTTGACTATTTAATAGTTTGTAGTTCTGAAAATAAAATGCACGCACAAGAATTACTTGTTGGCTTATTAGATTATGCTAAAAGAGAGTTTAATCAAATTAATTCTGGACTTGAAGGCTATAAAAAAGCAGACTGGATAATTGTGGATTTTGGCAAACTTGCAGTTCATATTTTTACAGAAAAATCACGTAAAAAATATAATATGGAAAAGCTGTGGCATTAAAATTATTGCAATGTTAAAAAAACTTAAAGCAGTGAGAAAAAGTAAAATTTTGCTAACCTAAAAGGTCAATCAAAATCATAACTAAAAATATTTAATATACAAAATAGAACCTATCGGAAGTAAAATTTTGCTAACACAAAATTTTTTGAGTTGCCTATTTGAGCAACTCGTTCGCTATCGCTCACACTTCCGATATGTATAGACATCAGGTGTCGTTATAGTGCAAGCACTAAAGATTTGACTTTTAGATAATAATGATTCATTAAACAATTTTTAATAAAATGACTATTGACATAGAGAGGGTTATGATATATAATCTTTTTGTAATAAAAGATAATAACCATACTCTTTAAATTAAAAAACAAAATGTAAGGAGGAAAAATAATGAACAATAAAGAAGTTGGACATAAAAAACACGTTTTACGTAGAATATTTTTTGCAGCATCTATTATATCAGCAGTTGCTTTTGCTGGTGCGGTAATTGCAACATCATTTTTGTCTACTCCAGCAATATTGCTTTCAAGTATTGGTATTGGTGTTGGTTGCGTTAGTGGAGCAATCGCATTGTCAGCTTTTGGAAATTTAGCATATTCAAAAATTGCAGAAAAGCGTAGCAAAAAAGCAAGTTTAAATAGCATTAAACAAATTTCAGAAATAGATAAAGATGCTTCTTCATCTATGTCAAAAAATAAAAGAATTAAAATAGCCAAAAAATTTGCTAAAGCAAACCTTAAGTTATGTAAATTGGTTGGTTGCCCATTCTGTGGAAGATACAGATCTAACAGTACACTCACAGAAAAAGAAAATGAAAAATTTAATAAAGAACAAAATGAAGCTTTGCTAGTTGATATCAAAAATGTTGAAAGACACGAAAAAGGTGTGTTTAAAGATAAAAAATTTAAATCAAAGCAAAAATTAAGCAGTGAATCAGTTAGAAACAGATTGCAAGTTTGGACAAAAGAATATAACAACTTTTTGTCAGATGTAGCAATTAAAGATAAACGTATTGAAATCGGATGCTTATGTAAATCAACAACAAATGATTTTGCAAATTTAGTTGATGATATGCCAGCAACAGAAGAAATCGGCGGAACAGCGGTTGTATCTTTTGAAGGAACAAATCCTATCAAGCAAACATATGCAAGGGTATCAGATGAAAGATATCTAAATGGTGCAAGGGAAATCTTATTAAAAGATGTGTATAATGCTTGTAAAGATTCTCCAATTGAAAAAGTTAACACATTTTTCCCTTTTACAATTCAAGAACGTAGTTTAGATGAAAAAACCAGAATAACAGTTAAAGACACACAAAGAATTAGATCTTTTAGTGAACTTTTAACTGCTTTAGGTTATGTTAATACAAATAATTTAAATAAAAATATAGACAATGATAATATGAGCGTTAAAGGTTAAAAATAAAAACATTTCAAATAAATTAAACATCACTTTGCAAATGCAAAGTGATGTTTTTTGTATGTGCATTGCACCCGTTTTGTTTGTAAAAATTTTTTGAAAACATCTTTTCTTACTGCAAAAAAAAATACTAATAATTAAAATAAATTAAATTTTTAACTCAAATAGTTTTTTTAATATATTAAAATTTTCAACTCCTTGACTTTTAAGTGCTTTTGTTTTAGTATATTTGTAATGATGAAAACAAAAGGAAACAAAGGTATAATACAAGATTAAATCGTGCACGTTAAAAGATTTAATTTTTGCTTTTGATTGATGTACGTCAGCCATTATAGATAAAGGTTTCTTTTGGTTTTAAAAAATAAGGGAGGTAAATATGCTTTGTGAAAATTGTGGCAAGAAAGATGCAACAAGTATATTTATGTCTTCTGAAAATAAACTTATGTATTTATGTGGCGGGTGCTATCGTAAAATAAACAATGATGTTGAACTTGAATCATTTGCTTTAAATGAAACAAAAAGAATTAAGTTGGAAGAGAAGTGTTCTGTTTGTGGTGAAACCTTTAAGGAGTTTCAATCATCGGGACTTTTGGGCTGTGAAAACTGTTATGAAGCTTTTAAAGAATTCTTAAAAAATAGTTTTATTAATCAGTTTAAAGAACAAAAATATTTGGGAAAAAAGCCAAATGCTTTTTACGTTAACAAACAGATATCAGAACTTGAACAAATGGTAGAAATTTGTTTAAAAAATGGAAATTTGCAAAAAGCAACAAAATATGGCTTAGAAATACAAAAACTAAAGGAACAAAGCTATGGAAGATTATAAAAATATAATTTCAAGTTCAGTTAGTTATAGAAGAAATATAAAAGATATGCCATTTGTTAAACTCTTAACAGATATAGAACAAGCAATTGGGGTAACTAGGTCTTTAAGTGAAATTTTAGGCGATGATTTTGAATTTAAAGCACTGAAAAACCTATCCATTCAAGATTGTAAATTATTGGAAGAAGAGGAAACTATAACTACATATTTGATTGATAATAAGGATATTTCTGCTTATGGCATTAATTTTTCTGGAAATATTTTTATTTATGTAAATGAACAAGACCATATTAGAATAAAATCACAAAATGCAGGCTATAATTTAGAAAAGTGCTATAAAGAAGCAAATGAAATTGATGATAAAATTTTAGATAAATTGGAAATGTGTTTCAACACAGAATTTGGTTTTTTAACATCCAATCCTTATCTTTGTGGAACAGGAATGGAAATAGAAGTACTTATGTTTGTGCCAGCATTAACAATGAGTGAAAAAATTAATGATATTGAAAAAGAAATTTTAAATAAGGATTTTCAAGTTTTATCATTAATAAATTACAAAAATAAATGTCCATTTATAACTATTAAAAATAAATATACATTTGGCTATAAAGAAAATGAATTCGCTGAAAATTTAAATACAATTGTAAAAAAGATATCTGAATTAGAAATTTTGGAAGAAAATAACATTTTTGATTTTTCAGCTAGTCATTTAATTGATAAGATATTTAGAAATTTTGGTCTTTTGAAAAACGCCTACAGACTAAATTTTGACGAAGCGGTTGAATCCTTAGGTTATATTTTATGGGGAATTAATTTAAAAGTATTAAAAACGAAAAAACAATTTGATATTTTAAATATTTTATGTAAAATAAAAGAAAATCATTTAAATACAAATGATGACCTAAATTTAAAAGAAATAGAAAAAAAGCGAGCTAAAATTTTAGCAGAAATAATAGATTCAACAATCGTAAAAGGAGAGGTTGATGTTTAATACATCTAGCGACAATTTAAGCAAAGTTATAAAAAATGCTGGTAAAATTGCTATGGAACTTGGCGGAAACCAAGTGGGAACTGAGCATATTTTATATGGTCTTACAACCGTAAAAGATTGTATGTCTAATAAAATATTGGCAGAATATGGAGTTACAAGTTCTTCTTTAAAAGAAATTTTAACAAGCGAGCAACCATATGAAAAAGTACTTGCTGGCGTGGATGTTGAACTTACGCCAAAAAGCAAGGAAATTTTAGCAACTGCAAAACAGGTTGCTGTCCAATTAAATCATAATTTTGTTGGAACAGAACATCTTTTCTTTGCCCTTTTAGTTAATAATGGTACATACGCTGTAAAACTATTAACAACAGCATTCAAAATCAATTTAACGGAAATTAAATCAAAAGTTTTAATTTCATTGCAGAGTTTAAACTCTAGTGATGCGATTTTAGATGACTCCAAAAGAAGTTTATTGCCAGATAAATTGCTTGAAATGGGCAGTGATATAACTTTAAAAGCAAAGCAAGGTAAAATTGACCCCATAATTGGCAGAGAAGCGGAGATAGAACGTATCATTGAAATTTTATGCCGTAAAACAAAAAATAATCCTATTTTGATAGGTGAGGCAGGTGTTGGTAAAACGGCGGTTGTTGAAGGATTGGCACAAAAAATAGTATCAGGAGAAGTTCCAGAAATTTTAAAAGATAAAATTATTTACTCCTTGGAAATAGGCGGGCTTATGGCTGGTACAAAGTATCGTGGCAGTATGGAAGAAAAACTCAAGGATGCAATTGAAACAATAATTGCAAGCCAAAATATAATTGTATTTATTGATGAAATTCACACAATAGCACAAGCAGGTTCTAAAGAGGGAGAAGTGAGTCCTTCTGATATGTTAAAGCCATACTTATCTCGAGGCGAACTTCAAACCATTGGTGCAACTACAACAGACGAGTATAGGAAATTTATTGAAAGAGATAAGGCACTAGAGAGAAGATTTCAGCCAATTATGGTTAATCCACCAACAATTGAACAAACTATTGAAATTCTTAAAGGTTTAAGGGACAATTATGAATCATTCCATAAAGTTAAAATTACTGATTCAGCAATTGAAGCGGCTGTAACTTTGAGTGATAGATATATTCCTGATAGAAGTCTGCCAGATAAAGCAATTGATTTAATTGATGAAGCATCTGCAAGGGCAAGAGTGTCTTTTTCTATCAAGCCTAACGAACTAAAGGAAAAAGAAGAACGTTTGCAAAAGTTAATTGCAAATAAAAGTGAATATAGCATTGCAAGAAATTATGAAGCGGTTGCCAAAATTAATGATGAAATAGTTGGATTGAGTGAACAAATAAACGATCTTCGCGAAAGATTCGACAATAACAAAAATAGATGTATTATAGCGAATGATATTGCCGATGTGGTTGCAAAATGGACTGGTATTCCAGTTACTAAACTCACAGAATCAGAAAAAGAAAAATTACTTAATTTGGAAAACATATTGCATAAGAGAGTTGTTGGACAAGATGAAGCAATATCAAGTGTTTGCAAAGCCATAAGGCGTAGCCGTGTTGGAATGGGTGACTCTAAAAAACCAATTGGTTCATTCATTTTTATGGGGCAAACTGGTGTAGGAAAAACGGAAACAACAAAAGCATTAGCGGAAGCAATGTTTGATAGTGAAAACAATATTATCCGTCTTGATATGAGTGAATATATGGAACCTCATACGGTTTCAAAATTAATTGGTGCGCCTCCTGGGTATGCAGGTTATGACGAAGGAGGTCAATTAACCGAAGCAGTTAGAAGAAAGCCTTATTCTGTTGTTTTGTTCGATGAGATAGAAAAAGCACATCCAGACATATTCAACGCTTTATTGCAAATTTTAGATGACGGAAGACTAACTGATGGGCAAGGAAGGACTGTTAATTTTAGAAACACAATTATTATAATGACATCAAATTTAGGAAGTCAGCAGGCAATGCAAAGCCTTGATGAAGGAAATGATGAAATTAAAACTAAATCCATATACTTGGAAGCATTGCGAAAGCATTTTAAACCTGAGTTTGTGAATAGAATTGATGTTGTATGCATCTTCCATCCTTTAACAATACAAGATTTAACTAAAATTGCTACAATTATGGTTTCAAACATAAACAAAAGACTAAACAGACAAGAATTGAATCTAAAGCTCACTGAAAAAGCACTTGATTACATTATAGACAATGGAGTGGACACAAGGTATGGTGCAAGACCATTAAAAAGATATATATCTCAAGAGATTGAGGATAAAATAGCCGAAAAAATACTACTTGGAGAACTTGACAAAAAAGGCACTGTTGTTATTGATGTTAATGGGAATGGACTTACTTTTGAGAACTGCCAATTTAATTAAAAAAATACTATTTTTGTTTGCAAAATGGGCAATTTAATTGTAATATATAAATATACAATTTAATGGAGGTATTTTATATGAAAATAGAATTTGTTGAAAAAAATTATGATATAGGACAATCTTTAAAAAAGATTATCACAAAAAAGATTGATAAATTGGATAGATATTTTGACGATAATGCAAAAGCAAGGGTTGTTTGCTCTCTTCAAAATAAAACCTATAAACTTGAACTAACTATAACAAGCAAAAATAAACTTTTTAGAGCAGAAGTAGTTGGAGAAAATATGTATGATAATATTGACACCGCTCTTCCAAAAATTGAAAGGCAAATTATTAAATGTTCAAAAAGAGCTAAGGATTTATTCAGAAAAACCGCATTTGATTTATCAAGTTTAGAATTTTTACCAGAGCTTCCTGAAGATGAGGAAAAAAGAATATATAAAACAAAGGAATTTGACCTTGTTTCTATGCCAATTGAAGATGCAATTGAAAATATGCAACTTTTAGATCATGATTTCTATATTTTCTTGAATGAAAAATCTAATAAAGTGAATGTTTTATATAATCGTAGAGATGGTGAACTTGGTGTTATTGAGTGTAATTATTAGATGATTGCAACATTTAAAGTATAAGGAGAAGATATGAATAAAACTTTTGCTGTCCCAGTTGTTTTAAATAAAAATGATTTTTTTGATGTGACTTATGAAGCTGAGGGAATTGCAAATTATTGGGATATAAAATCAAATGAGTATGATAATGAACAAGATGCCCTAAATGATATCAAAAATAAACTACAAAAAAAGTTTCAAAAAGATGCAGATGATTGGGGTGAAATTGAAATTGAAACTGAGGATGATTTAGACCTTGACGATTCGCAAAAACTTGTAAATGTAGAAATTGTAATTAAATTAGAAGATTGCAATGAAGAAGATGATGATTTTTAATTAAATCCCTTAAAAACAACTAAAAAAATATAATAAAAAGTAAATTTTATAAAAAGTAATGTTTTTTAAACAAATAAAGCAAAATCACGTGTGTAACGAATTTTGCTTTATTTTTATTTCAAAAATAACTATGTGGGAAATAAATAATTTAATACATTTAATTCATTTTTAATAAATTAGTAAAAATTTTTCGCTTTTTTAATATTCAAAATAAAATTTACCAAACATAAATTTAAGTTTGTATTAAATTAATATATATTACAAAAATTATCTTTTTATTTAAAATATGAGTTTAAAAAAAATAATAAAGTCAATTATATTAAAAATAGGAGAAAAAATGAATAAAATTATGAAAAATATTAAAAAAATAACCGTATTTTTTGCAATTTTTGCTTTAAGCATACTTTTTTGTGCATGTGAAAAACCAACTAGGACGCCCTTAACAGTTACCTTTATAGATGTTTCAGGGGCAATGAGTACAGACCATACAATAAATATAAAATTTTCCGATGAGAAAGATTTTGAGAAAAAATACATTGATATTTTAGTAAAAAGCGATACAGATGGAGTAGTGCTTACTTTGTTTCAAGAATTCGCAAAAGATGATGAGAAAATAAAAATTAAATTAGATAAAGATACAGGCTATGTAAGTCTTGATGAATATAAACTGTTTAATTTAGAAGAAGAGCAAACAGATTCTATGGTCGGGTATGCGGATGCACTTGCTACAACTATTGTAGTAAATTCAAACAAAGATGCAGCACTAACATTTTTGGCAGTTGTTGGAGATAAAGAGGAGAATTCATTCAAAAAAACAGGCGAAGTCAGTAAAAAATATACCCTTAATGTCAAGAAAAAAGTTGATTAACATTGAATATTTTATTAAAATGAAAAAGAAAACATATTTAATTTTTAATATAAGTTAAGTATGTTTTTTGTTAGATAAGTGATTAAATAAAAAAAATAAAAAAGTTGGCACTCGATACTTGACATTGCTAGCACATTATGATATAATCTTGCAATATAATAAAAAGGAGGGAGAAAATATGGATTTTAATCAATTTACAGAAAATTCAATTAATGCAATTCAACAGGCAATAAATGAAGCACAAAACAATGGAAATCAACTTATTGAACAGACACATATTTTAAATGCTCTTTTAAATATTTCAAATTCTTTAATTTATAGTTTGTTGTTAAAATTAGGCGTTAATGTTAATAATTTAATAACTGAATTACAAGAATTAAACAGCAAATATCCTAAAGTTTCAGGTGGTGGACAACCTTATCTTTCGCAAGAGAGTAATGTAACTTTAAACAATGCTATTGAAATTTCAAAAAATATGGGTGATGAATATGTTTCTGTTGAACATATTTTCATTGCATTGATTGATAATGCAAATCCTACATTAAAAAAGTTATTTAATAAATATCAAATTACAAAGTCAAAATTTTTAGAAGAATTAAAAAAGGTAAGGGGGAATACAAAAGTGACAAATCAAAATCCAGAAGATACTTATGATGTATTAAAAAAATATGGTAGCGACCTTGTTGAACTTGCAAAATCTAATAAACTTGACCCTGTCATAGGTCGTGATAGTGAAATTAGAAATGTTATAAGAATACTTTCTCGTAAAACAAAAAATAATCCAGTTTTAATTGGTGAAGCTGGTGTCGGTAAAACGGCAATAGCTGAAGGGCTTGCTATAAGGATTATGAAAGGCGATGTGCCATCATCATTGAAAAATAGAAGAATTTTTAGCCTTGATATGGGTTCTTTAGTTGCTGGCGCTAAATTTAGAGGAGAGTTTGAAGAGAGGTTAAAGGCTGTATTAAATGAAGTTAAAAAAAGTGAAGGACAAATCATTTTGTTCATTGATGAACTTCATTTAATTGTTGGTGCAGGAAAATCTGATGGGGCTATGGATGCAGGAAACATCTTAAAACCATTGCTTGCTCGTGGTGAACTTCATTGTATTGGTGCAACAACTCTTGATGAGTATAGAAAATATATTGAAAAAGACCCTGCTCTTGAACGTCGTTTTCAACCTGTTATGGTTGAAGAACCAACTGTTGAGGATACTATTTCTATTTTAAGAGGTTTAAAGGATAGATACGAAGTTTATCATGGCGTAAAAATTTCTGATAATGCTTTAATTAGTGCGGCAACACTTTCAAATAGATATATTTCAGACAGATTTTTGCCAGACAAGGCAATCGACCTTGTTGATGAAGCTTGCGCGAGCATAAAAACAGAAATTGATAGTATGCCAACTGAACTTGATGAAATAAATCGTAAAATTATTCAACACGAGATTGAAAAAGAAGCATTAAAAAAGGAGACAGATCAACTTTCAAAAGATAGGCTAGATAAAATAGAGAAAGAACTTGCTTCTCTTAAAGAAAAATACAATGCGATGAAAGCAAAGTGGGATAATGAAAAAAATTCAATTCAAAAAATACAAAAATTAAAAGAGGAAATTGAAAAAACAAGTGCTGAAATTGATAGGGCAGAAAGAGAATACGACTTAAACAAAGCAGCACAATTAAAATATTCAACACTACCTAAATTGCAAAAGGATTTATTAGAACTTGAAAAACAAAATGAGGAAATAAAACAAGATTCTTTACTTAAAAGCCGTGTAACTGAAGATGAAATTGCAAAAATTGTTTCACGTTGGACTGGTATTCCAGTAAGTAAACTTGCGTCAAGTGAAAGAGAAAAACTTATTCATTTGGATGATATCCTTCACAAAAGAATAGTGGGACAAGATGAAGCTGTTACAAAGGTAAGTGAGGCGATTTTGCGTTCAAGGGCAGGCATTGGCGACCCTAACCGCCCAATTGGTTCATTTATGTTTTTAGGGCCAACGGGTGTTGGAAAAACCGAACTATGTAAAGCGCTTGCTCAAAACTTGTTTGATGATGAGAAAAACTTAGTCAGAATTGATATGACTGAATATATGGAAAAATTTAGTACCTCACGTTTGATTGGTGCGCCTCCAGGATATGTTGGGTATGAAGAAGGTGGACAATTAACTGAAGCGGTTAGACGTCACCCTTATTCTGTTGTTCTTTTTGATGAAATAGAAAAAGCACATCCTGACGTATTTAATATATTGTTACAAGTTTTGGATGACGGAAGAATTACCGATAGCCAAGGTAGAACAGTTGATTTTAAAAACACAATCATAATTATGACTTCAAACTTAGGTGCTAATGCAATTTTAGAAGGAATTGAGCCAAATGGAACAATTTCTGAAAGTGCAAAAAGCGAAGTTGAGGGAATGTTAAAAATGCAATTTAGACCAGAGTTTTTAAATCGTTTAGATGATATAATTTTCTTTAAACCTTTAAATAAAAAGGATATTGGAAAAATTGTTGATTTGCTTTTACAAAATTTATCTAACAGATTAAATGCAAAACAATTAAATTTAGAAATAACTGATAAAGCAAAAGAATATATAATTGACAATGGCTATGATATGGTTTATGGTGCAAGACCTTTAAAAAGATATATTAGTCATACAGTAGAAACAATGGTTGCAAAAGAACTTTTAACTAAAGATTTTAAACCAAATAGCACAGTAAAACTTGATGTTAAGGATGATAGGTTAGTACTTTTGGAAAGATGTAAATGATTGCTTTCACTATGAGCTTCGCATTTAACCACCAAATGACGGTTAAATGCCACTCGGGTGTCGTTCAAGCAAAACATTTACATCTAGGGGAGATAAGGACACTTGGCGAAGAGAATACTTCGAAAAGTTATAAATATTTTAATGTTTTTGATTATCATTATTTTCCCTCTCTGCCAAGGAGAGGTGGCAAACGAAGTTTGACGGAGAGGTTTACAATATATAAATGCTTGCTTACGCATTTCAGTAGATGGAAATGGATTGCTTAACGCTCAAGCACTTCGTGTTTTTGCCCACCTAAAGTACGGGCAGAAAACACTTTCGTTTTGCTCGCTTCAAGCAAATCATTTACAACTAGGAAAAATAAGAATAAATTTTAAAATGAAATGTAATAAAACCCACTTGGCAGAGTATTTTTAGCCAAGTGTATTAATAATTTTGACATATTGCGAAAAAACTGATAAAATGTCACCAAAAGGTAAACAAATGAAAAGACGTAAAAATTTTGGTATTATTTTGCATATTTTAAATATATTGCAAACGGAAACTGATGCGGAACATTTAATTACTCAAAAAGAAATAGTTAAAAGGTTGCGTCAAAAAGGTATAATTTGTAGACGATACACAGTTGAATGTAATTTGGATTGTTTAAAAGAGTTTGGTTATGATATTCAAACTATTAAAGGTGTAGGCACATATCTGAAAAAAGATGGTCTTACTGCGGATGATGTATTTGTTCTTTTGGAGGGGTTAAACAGAGGTAATTTTGCACTTGAAAAGGATTATGTGCATTCTATTTCTCAAAAATTAAAAAAACAACTTAATAATTATGAAATCGAGGAACTTAAAACCAAAAATTTGATACTTTAATTTAAATAAAAACTAACAAGTGAATTTTTCACTTGTTAGTTTTTTGATACTAAATTTTTGTTGGAATATTGTTGTCTGATTCATAGTTCTATTTTAATCTAAACATATATTAGACAATAGATATTTTGATAATTTTTTGTAACCTGTTGGTAACATTTTTAAATTTTGTTCCCTAATAGGTACATAATAATTGATATGAAAAATAAATTTGCAATTAGGGTAAAGGAATTAAGGTTAGAAAAAGGTTGGACACAACAAGAACTAGCGGATAAATTGGATTATAAAAGGAATTCCATTTGTAACTGGGAAATACACAATAAAGAACCTGATTTTGATATGCTTATTAAAATAGCGCATATTTTTAATGTTTCAACTGATTATCTTTTGGGTGTAGATGATATATAATTGACGAGGCCTTCAATATAGGATAATCTATATGATGTTAAAATTTGAACAACTCAAATTTTAAGTTGCTTAACGCATTCACCTTAATAAATCAAGGTATCACAGTTTGAATATTAAATAATATATGTGCGTCACGATTTTAAGCCTTATTTTATGCAATCGTAAAAACTCTTTCTCTCGCACCTTATACATAAACATCAGTTGTTGGCAAATGCCACTTAAGTGTCGCTTGTTGACAACTTTCGATAACACAATTAAAGGAAACATAAAAAACAATTTTCGATTTTGCTACTAATGAAAAGAATAAATTTTAGACCAATATTTTATAGTTTTATTTCACTAGGACTTGGCATTTATTTGGCCAGGTTAATTTTTGCATTAAATATTTTTATTTTAACTACAATTTTACTATCTATTTCTGTGTTGGTGTTTATATGTATAAAATACAAATGTATCAAAAGGTTAGTGGTAATTTTAACAACTTTTGCTTTAGGTGTTGGAATATTTGCAATTTCAATTACAACATTTACGGACAACAGTTTTGAAAACAAAACTTGCACTGTTTCTGGTAGGATTTCTGAAGTTAGTTCTTATTCGGGTTTTCAGTCAGTTGTTTTAGATAACACGTTTATTGATGGAGAAAAAGTTAACAAAAATATTGTAGTTTCTATTTCAAGTGCAAACACTATGGAAATGGGATATGTTATAACTTTTACTGGGTTTTTAGAGAAAACTAATTTGTTCACACTAAATAAATTTAATAGTTATTACTATAAATACGGCATTGCTTATTCTTCAAGTGTAAAAGATTCTGATGTGACTGTCGATAATTTCAAAGGTTTGACAGTGTCAGAATCTTTAAGGGAATCAGTAAAAAGAGTTTTGAATCAAAATATGGATTCGGATTGTGCAAGCATTAGTTATGCTAGTTTGTTTGGTGACAAAACTTATGTAAATGATAGTATAAAAGATAACTTTTCTATATCGGGCATAGCACATTTATTGGCAGTTTCTGGTTTACACATTGGTTTTGTAACCTCGCTTCTTTTGTTTATTTTGAATAAAACAAAGATGAAAAGGTATATAAATGTAATAATTATTTCAATTATTCTTGCTTTTTATTGTTATTTATGTTCTTTTTCTGTTTCAGTTGTAAGAGCAAGTGTTATGTTTTTGGTACTTTCGATTGCTAGTATATTAGGGAAACAATATGACAGATTAAATTCTTTAGGTGTGGCTGGAATAATTGTTTTGATATACAAACCTCTTTGTGTTTTTGATGCAGGATTTTTACTTAGTTTTGGAAGTGTATTTTCAATTTTTATGTTTTCAGTATTTTTCAAGGAATTATTTTCTAAATGTCATCTACCTGAAAAATTACGTGAAACATTTTCAGTTATGCTTTCAACTCAGTTAGGATTGTTGCCTCTTACAGTTTATTATTATGGACAAATGTCCATTTTAACAATTCTTGCAAATTTAGTTTGTATTCCAGTATTTGAAATATTTTTCATTTTACTATTTGTTTTAACGCCAATTGTTTTAATTGTTCCAATTTTTGGTGTGTTGCTAAAAGTTCCAGCGATAATTATAGGTTTTATAATTAAAATTGCACAAATTGTGGCTAATCAAAAATGGGCAATAATTGATTTGACAAAGCTTTCACCAATAGTTTTGATAGGAATATATTTTGCATTTTTTATTTTCTCACACTATATTAATTTTATCAAAAGTAAAAAGGTGATTATAGGATTCGCTGTAATTGCATTTACTATGGTAATTGCAAGTGGAATTTCAATGCCTGTTTACTATGCACAAAATTTAACAGTATTAAATTCTTATGGTACAAATGCTTATGTTATAGAACTTAATGGTGTATCATTTTGTGTGGGTGATTATAATAAAAATATGATTAAAACTACTTCAAAATATTTAAACAACGTTGCATACAAAAAGGCGAATTACTTAATAACCCAAAATGCTTATGAAGTTATCGATTCTGAAGATTTCAAAAAAATTATAAGCCTTTCAAACTTGGAATTAGATTACAACAAAGAGTATACTTATGATGAAATTAAAATAACATTTTTTAACATACAAAACAAAAAGTGCGGGACAATGCTTGAATATAATAATTTTAAGGTGTTTATTGGAGATAAAAACTTAACTTTTGAACATTTGTATGAAATTAACCGTAATGTTGGAACAATCAGTTTGTTGATAACAAAAAAAGATTTTTCTTCTTACTTGGATGAATTTAAATTCCAATATGCCTTAATTGGTGAAAAATTGGTAGATAGTACAAAAACATCAACAAAAATGTCTGGGAATTGGACAATTAACTTTTTAAATGATAAAATGGAATATATAAGGAGTTTAGATTGAATTATCAAGAAATAGAAAATACATCATTAAATAAAAATGTATACCTACTTAGAGGTGATGCTTTTTTATGCCTTGAAGCCAAAAAATCTTTTCAGAAAAAACTAGGCATTGAATCAATTAATGTTAATGTTTTTAATGATGAAAATTTTGATGTTGTTAACATAATCAATGCTTGTAATCAATTTTCATTCTTTAATGAAAAAAGGATAGTGGTTGTTCAAGATATTCAAAAAGAACTTTCCCAAAATGCAAAACAAAAGTTTGAGGACTATTGCAAAAATCCAAACAAGGATTGTATCTTGTTATTTATAGATACATTAATAAATAAAGTTTTTGATTTTTTAAAAAATGTTGAGATTGTAGAATGTAAACCTAGTGAAATTTTCATTGTAAACTTTATAAAGGATAAATTTTTAAAGCATGATATTAAAATCTCGGAAGAAAACTGTAAAGTTTTAAATTCTTATTGTTTAGGAAATTTAAACAGGCTTAATCTTGAAATAAAAAAAATTTGCGATTATTTAATGACGGGTGAGGTAACAAAAGAGGATATTGATTTACTTGTTTATAAAGATACAGAATTAAAAGTATTCGATTTAACCAACGCGTTAGGGCAAAAAGACGGAAATAAGTCTTTAAATATATTAAATGAAATGTTAAAAACAGGTGAAGCTCCAATTAAAATATTAGGGCTTATTACTGGTTCTTTTAGAAGAATGATGTTTGCTAAAATTAATAAAGGTTCAAATTTGGATCTTGCTAAAGTTTTAAACGTTAAGGAATATGCAATTGTAAAAGCAAAAGAAAGCGCTTCAAAGTTTTCTGCTTTACAACTAAAATCAATCCTTAATTTGCTTTTAGAAACTGATTATAATATAAAAAGTGGAGTTTTTTCACAAGAAAATGCGCTTTACTTTCTAGTGTGTAAAATTGTTTATGAATAATAAAATTTTTTAATTATATTTAATTTTTATAACTTAAATTAAAAAAAATAATAAAAACAAGGCAAAATTGGTGTAATTGTTTCCAACTTTGCCTTGTTTCATTAAATTGTTTTTTTACTGGTCATTACAAAAGAATTTACTTCTATTTTTTCTATATAAAGCATTTAGTTTTTATTCAATTGTTGTTGAGTAACACTTTGATTGTGTTCAATTGGGTCCCATTTAACTTTTTTAAATAATGCAACAAAAGCGCAGGGAGTAGAAATGAACATTGTGAATAAAGGTGTTACAAATATTGAAAGTATCTTTTTTCTTGCAGGTGCTTTAATTTTTTTCCAACAAACAATTACGGTTATTAGGGAATCTAAAAGCATCGCCAAATATGAGGTTAATAGAGCGGTTAAAATAGGACTTAAATAATATATTATTCCTACAATTAAGTTTTGATGTATTACTTCCAATATTCTTGTTGTTATATTAATTATGCAAGTTGCTAAAAATGAAAATAAATAAAAGATGGAAATAGGGAAAAATCTTGAAAAGTAATATTCATAATATGTAAAGTCAAGTGTTTTTAAAAAAGATGCACTTAATGACGCATGAAAAATTGAAAAACCTAAAAGACCACCTTTTGACCAACGCAGGCGTTGTCGCCAAGCTTGCTTAAATTTGACAGGCTGTTCATCAAAAAATTCTGCATCCTCACAATATCCAATTTTGACCCCTTTTAAAGTGCTAAATGCGGAAAATTCCAAATCTTCAGTTATCATTGTGTAAGGCCAGCCATCTTTAAATGTTAAAATATCTTTTGAGAAATAAAATCCTGTACCTGAAACGTGAGTGCTTAGTTTAAAAAATGATTTTGGTTTATGAATAAACATACATTCCCGCAAAAATAATACTGATGCACCAGAACTTACCCAAGAAGAATCAAAATTTTTTGAATTTCTAAAACTTGTACAAATTTTAACGCCACTATCTAATGCTTTGTTCATTTCTTTTATGTAGTTGGTTGTAAGAACATTATCAGCATCAAAAACCATAATTGCATCTGGCACGTATTCAGGCATATCTTTATAAATATTTTGAAATAAATAATTTAAAGCATATCCTTTGCCAATTTGCTCTTTGTTGAAACGTTCATAAACTATTGCACCTAAGTCACGACATATTTCTGCAGTTTTATCAGTACAATTATCCGCACATACAAAAATTTTTATTTTGTCTTGTGGATAGTCGTTATTTTTGATACTTTCAATTAAATTTCCGATAACTTTTTCTTCATTTCTTCCACAAATTACAATTCCAAATGTATGATTTTCTTTAGCATCTTTATATTTTTTCTTTTTAGCAAATAAGCCAATTATAATAAAGATAACTTGATAAACATATATGGCAGAAAAAATTGATCCCAATACTGTAAGGATAATTGATGCGATAGCCATTTTTCTCTCCTAATGTAAATATAAATCTTTTTGTGTTTAAAATATTAACACTCTAATTATTGATTATAAATGTTAAAAATAAAAAAGTCAATGCTAAAGTAATATATTCGATAAACAATAAGTCTTCGCTTAAATTGATAATAAATTCTCATAGTTGAAAGCGGGCAAAAAAAGTCCTATTTATTTGAATAAAAAAATCATCATTTAATGTAGTGATAAAAATTTTACATTTTAAGTAACTATGTTACTATAATAAAAAAACAACATCGCAAGTTTGCAATGTTGTTTTGTAAAATTTCAAAAATTAACCTTTAATAGCATCTAATTTTTTTGATAAAGAGGCTTGGTTTCTACTAGCACAGTTTTTACTAATAACGTTGTCTTGTGCTGCATTATCAAGTAAAGATACAACTTCTCTAAATAATTTAGTAGCTTCTTCAACTTGTTTGTTTTCAACTGCTACTAAAAATTTCTTTTTAGCAGTTGCTAATTCAGATTTAACAGATTTATTTAATGCGTTTTTTGTTGCTGTAACCAAAACTCTTTTTTTTGCTGATTTAATATTTGGCATAGTTTTGATATCTCCTTTTTGAAAAATTCGATTAATTCTAGCATATAAAAATTATTTATGCAAGCATTTTTTTAACTAAATTCAAAATGTAAAACGGTTATTTTTGCTTGCTTAGTATTTTTAAAATGGTATATACTACAAATGAAAGAGGTAATTATGAAAAGAAAAATAATTATTTATAGTGTGCTGCTAGGTCTACTTTTAATTATGACAGGTGTTGGGATATTTGATTTAGTAATTAAAACCAAATACAAAAACAATGAAATAACATTTAGAGTACAAAATGATGATGCTTTTTTTGTAGCTAATGCTAGCTATTATTATGGTGACGTATCTGAAGCAACAAAAACTTTTAATTTAAGTTATTCACAAGACGATTATTACAATGGAAAAGTATGTCAAGGTGGCACATGGAACATTGGCAATAGTCAATTTGTTTATGATGATAACAATCCGCAAAACAATATCACATTGTTGAAGTATGTATTCAGTATAAAAAATATAAATGATGAGAAAAAATTAAATGTTAAATTGAGTAACGTTGCTGCAAATAAAAATAATTATTTTATTACAACAATTTCTTATAAAAATGGAACCAATGATAGAGTAATGTTTAGTAATAATCCAAACAATGAAGTTAATAAAAAATTGTATTATAATGAATTTACAACACCTTACAAAGTTGATATTTCCACCAACGAATATGTTGAAAAAACATTGGAAATTACAATTACTCTTGAGTTGATTAAAGTAGCAGAAAGTTTTAATGTAAGCAATAATTTTTCTTTAGAACTTGCTTCTGTTTTAAATTAGATAGGCAAGCAATTTAGATTAATTATGTTATTAAAGTAAATTATTAACTACTATATAAATTAATATCAAGTATATAAATTAATATCAAGGTTAATTGAAAAACGCATCCTAAAAGTTTGATTTTTAGGATGCGTTTTTTATAACAGAGGATATAAACATAACTGTTATTTTTTATTTATTTTTAAAAATACTAATTAAAAATATCTTTTCCCCAGCAAGCCAATTATTGCTTTCTGTGAATGTAACCTTAATAGCAAAAGTTAAAGCATCATAGTCACTTGCATAGCTTAAAATGTTGGTTAAATATAATGTTTTATATCTTGTGTCATTTAAATGGTCTTTTTGTTCTGATATTGTGCCAGTTGCAAGGCTCGTTGTTCCGTTTATTTCAGTTCCTTCTGGTAAAACTTCCCAAGTGAAATTATTTTCTAAATATTCTTGATTGTCTGTTGGGTGTGTTAGCATTAAAGAAACAGTGTTATCGCTAGAAAATTTCAAGTTTGAGTTATCCAACGATTTTATGCTAAAATTGTAGTCCTCTAAAGATGCTTTAGAAATTAGCATTGAAAATTCTGCTATTTTGTTTTGATTGTCTAGTGAAAGATTAATATTATCTTGTCGAGAATATTCGTATCTCCAGTCATAATTTAATTTATATTTTAATTCATATTTTACGTATAAAGTTCCTGCATTTTTTAATGAATAGTTGTTAAAAGCATATTTATTTATATATTCTTCGTTTCCGTTTGTTTCTACTTTATATAGTTCTGGATATTGAGCATAAATTTGCATTGTATGGGTTTTAAAGGGGCTAAAAGTATGAGTTGTATCACAACACTCAGTTTTTGCTGTTGGCAAAGAAACCGTACCTTTTAAAATATTTAATTCAGCAGTAAAGTAGTCAGATTCTTCAAATAACGAGCTATATGTTTCATTTGGAACAAACTTAACAGAAACATCGTATTTTTCAGCAGAATAGTTGTAGTTTATGTTATCATTTTCTGCTACAAAATTTCCATAATTAAAATAATTATAAACGACCTCTTCTTTGGTTAATTTTTGATTATTACTTAGGTCATTGTTATCTGCAATGTTATCAGAACATAAAATTAAACTTCCACCACTATAAGAAAGAGTAGAGTTATTTTCCATTATTTCAGAAAATTTAGCATTTTCAAATGGACCAGTTGAACTATATGCCCAAGAAAATTTTAAGTTGGAACTATCAACAACGATTTTTGATTTTACAACTTCAAGTTTAGAAAAGTTAGTAAATTTATCTTCATATAATTCATCATTTATAATTGTGCATATGTAATATGTTCCAGTTGCGAGGTTTGAAAAATCAAAGTTTTCAGTGTTTTGGGCAGATGGTTGTAATTTTTCAGAGTATATTGTGTCCGATTTCAATTTTTTAATTTGACCTATATTTTCTTCTGGGATAATATCCGTTGATAAGTTATTTTTAATAACAGTTATATTGCAACCAGATTCTTTTGTGCCATATGGAATTATATTTTGTGTTTGATTATATCCATCTACCAAACAATTTAGTTTTAATGAGTAAACATTATTATTAGTTAGTTTTAAAATTTGTACAGTGAAATATGTTTCAATTTCATTATACTCTATAACAATTGTCCAATTGCCAATATCTAAAGTGTTTACAGCAACTTTTTGTTTATATTCATCAAAAGTGAATGATGTATCATTAGGTGAGTATACATTTATTTCACATAAATTAGTAACATCCTCACCGCTTTCAATGTCATAACCATATATAACAGTAAAATCTGCAAGACCTTTATTGTTGCCATATGTTCTGCTAATTTTGTTATCCGAAGCTCCACTTAAAACAACATATAGTCCTATTGTTGATTCTTTGCAGGCAGACATTGTAAAACAAGCAGAAATTAATAAGCAAAAAAATAAGAAACCAATTACATATTTTTTCAAGATCTATCCTCCTTTAAAGTAATGAAATGTATTTTAATTTAATACAATCATAATAATTAAATTTTATGTGATGTTAAAATTTAAACAAGTCAAATTTAAGTTGCTAAACGCAACCAACCTTGATAAAACAAGGCATCACAGTTTGAATATTAATTAATACATATGCGTCACGATTTCAAGTGTTAGTTTATGTAAGCATAAAAACACTTTCTCTCGTTCCTAATATGTAATCATCAGTTTTGCTTGAATATACTTCGGTGCATGCTGACAAAACTTCTGATAATTTAAATTGTGTAGAGAAAATTATGAAATAGTGCGTTGTTCAAATTACTATATTAGTATAACAAATATTTGCGTTAAATACAAACAAATTTGATTTTAAAATGTAATAATTAATTGTGTGTTTTATTTAATTGTGTTATAATACAAATATTTAATTGGAGTTTTTTAATGAAAAAAATTAATAGATGTTTATCAATACTTTTGCTTTTTGGAATATTACTTCCAATTTTGTTTGTTGTGGGGATTTTGTTTGTAGTATTGTTTGCAAGCAAAAATCCACCTCTTATGGTGGCGGGAATAATATTTATTGTTTTTGGTTTTTATGGCACTCCATTGATTTGGACAAATTATGGAGCAAAAAAATCTAATAAGCGTTTACTACAATTGATTTTAAACGAAAATATTTATTCAATCCAAGAATTGAGCGAACAAACTGGCACACAAGAAAAACAAACTTTAGCTTTAGTTAGAGGTTTAATAAATGGCGGTTATTTAACTGGTTATTTGATTGTAGACGAAAAGTATTTAAAATTAAATCAAAATGTAAAACAGGAAAAATCTAGGTCGTTTGTAAAATGTCCTTACTGTGGTGCTAAAACTATTGTTAATGGTCCACAAAGTTTATGTGAATATTGTGGAAGTTTAATAGATAATAATCATCTTTAAAATATACTGCAATACAAAATAGGAGATAACTTTGAAAAATATAATTGAAATAAGTAATTTAGATAAAAGTTTTGGAGATGTTCAAGCGGTTAATAATTTATCTTTTAAGGTCAAAACTGGAGAATTTTTTGCTTTTTTAGGAGAGAATGGTGCAGGAAAAAGTACCACAATTTCCATAATGTGTGGAACATTAAATAAGGACAAAGGCACAGTTATTATTGATGGTAAAAATATAGATGATCAGATGAATGAAATAAGCAAAGAAATAGGTGTGGTTTTTCAATCATCTGTTTTAGATGGTGTGTTAACAGTTAAAGATAATTTAATGTCAAGAGCATGTCTTTATGGAATTATGGGCGAAAATGCAAAAAAAAGAATAGATGACCTTGCACAACTGTTAGATTTTAAAGATTTATTAAATCGAACTTTTAGCAAATTATCAGGAGGTCAACGTAGACGAATTGATGTTGCAAGAGCACTTTTACATAAACCAAAAATTTTAATTTTAGATGAGCCTACAACAGGTCTTGACCCTCAAACAAGAAAAACATTATGGAATGTTATTGAAATGTATCGTAAAAAGGAAAACTTGACGGTTTTTCTTACAACCCATTATATGGAAGAAGTTACAGATGCCGATTATGTTGTTATTTTGGATAAAGGCAAAATATCTGCTGAAGGCACTCCTTTAGATTTAAAAAATAAATATACTGGAGATTATATTTTAACTTATAATGTTTTAGAATCAGAGGTAAAAAAGTTAAATCTTCCTTATGAAGCAATTAGGGATGGTTTTAAAATATTCATTAATGATAACAAAATTATACGAGATTTAATAATTAATTATCCAAAAATTTTTGAAGATTTTGAGATTATTAAAGGTAAAATGGATGATGTGTTTTTGGCTGTAACTGGCAAAAAACTAAAGATAGGAGATTAAGTATGAGCCAATTTTTCTGTTTAACTAAAAGAAATATAAAAATGTTTTTTAAAGATAAAGGTATGTTTTTTACTTCATTAATTACTCCTATTATTTTACTTATTTTGTATATAACTTTTTTAGGTAAAGTTTTTAATGATAGTTTTGTAAGCAATCTTCCAGAAGGCGTTGAAGTTTCACAAAAAATAATAAGTGGCATGGTGAGTGGTGAACTTTTTTCTTCACTTTTAGCGGTTAGTTGTGTGACAGTTGCATTTTGTTCAAATTTGCTTATGGTTCAAGATAAAGTTAATGGCGCTAAAAAAGATTTTTATATTTCACCAATAAAAAAATCAAAATTAGCCGTGTCATATTATGCAGGTTCTTTTATCACAACATTAATTGTAAGTATCACTGCAATGCTTGCTTGTTTCATTTATGTTGGCATTACTGGCTGGTTTTTATCATTTGCCGATGTGTTATTGATTTTACTTGATATAATACTTCTTACACTTTTTGGAACGGCTTTATCTTCGGTTGTAAATGTCTTTTTATCGACAAATGGACAAGCATCTGCAGTTGGAACAGTTGTCAGTGCTGGATATGGTTTTATTTGTGGAGCATATATGCCAATATCTTCTTTTGGCATTGGACTTCAAAGGTTCTTATCTTTTTTACCAGGAACTTATGGTACTTGCCTTATAAGGAGCCATGCTTTAAGTGGTGTATTCAATGAATTAAAAAATCAAAATTTTCCTAGCGATGTGATTGAAAAAATAAAGGATAGTATTGATTGTAATTTTTATTTCTTTGGAAATAAAGTATCACATTTAGCTATGTATGGAATCTTAATTGGTTCTATTGTGCTATTTATTGGTATTTATATTTTAATAAATTATTTAAGAAAAAGAAAGCAAATTTAACTTAAAAAGGAAAGGGTATGAAAAGTTTAGAAAGAGTACAAAAAATATCTAAAGTATTGTACGTTTTATCATATATCGTTTTTGTATGTTCGATTGTTGGTCTTATTAGTGGATTTATTGGGAGCATTTGTGTAGGAATCTGGGGAAATAGTCCAGAAGTAATCGAATATCTAGAGTCAATAAATGAATCAACTACTATTATACGTAAAGTTCTTTGTATTTGCATTTGTGTTACTATTGAATGTGCTTTTATGATTGCATTATATTATTATGTTAAAAGATTTTATAAAAACGAATTAAAAACAGGAACCCCTTATAATCAATCTGTGGTAAAAGAAATGAGATTTATCGGTATTTTACATTTGATTTTGCCATTACTATCTACTATTATAGTTTCAACTATTATGTTCTGTTTTAACGTTGATTTAAGTATGTCAAACCTTTCTAGCATAATGCTAGGCATAGTTTATATTATATTGTCTTATGTAATAGAATGTGGTATTGATAAAAAGAAAAAGAATGATTAAATATTATTTATTAATAATTTTAAATAAAATTAAAAACAAGTCAAAATTAAATTAAAATCTCAATTTTGGCTTGTTTTTTAATTATTTCTATTTAAATAATTAAAATAAATGAATATTATTTTAATTTCTCGTTATTTTTATAAATTTCTTAAACTAGTGAACATTACAACCATTGATATAAATACTATTTTGTTTTGAAGTTTATAAGCGGTTGCTAAATCAGAAACTACAAATAAAGCTTGTCCAGTTATGTTTATAGCACATTCTGTTGCTGCCCATTAAAGCAATAAAAATTATAAAATTCAAAAAAAGTTTTTATAAAACACTTTACAAATTAAAAAAAATGTAGTATAGTACCAAAGTATTTTAATTAATGTTGGGGTGTAGCCAAGCGGTAAGGCACGAGACTTTGACTCTCGCATGCGTAAGTTCGAATCTTGCCACCCCAGCCAAAAGTGATTGCTTTTAAGGCAGTCATTTTTTTAGGTAAAAACAAAACTGTTATTACTGAAATGTTGTTCAATTAATAGTGCTAAAAACCTTATACATCAATATGTTTTTTACTCGTTTTGCTTTAAAAAACTTGACAACTGAAGAGTAAAGTGGGTATATATTTTCCTTAAAAGAAAAAATGTTATTAGGACAAAAAACTATTAAATTTTATAATTTAATTTTCATATAGTATTAAAGTGTGTAATTTAAAAGGTGTTAAAAAATGATAAAATTAATGAAATATTTTAAAAAAACTGATTGGATAATTATATTTATTTCAATTGTTTTAATAGCAGGACAGGTTTGGTTTGAATTAACCTTGCCAGATTATGTAAAAGAAATAACAACCTTAGTTTCAACTGAAGGGAGTTCAATTAATGAGGTTTTAATCGCTGGCGTAAAAATGCTTGCTTGTGCACTTGGCAGTATGTTTCTTGCTATAATTGTTGGATACTTTGTTTCACGCCTTGCCTCAAATTTTAGTTATTCAATTCGTGGAAAGGTTTTTAATAAAATAAGTGAATTTGGCGATGCGGAAATGAAAAAATTTTCGACTCCTAGTTTAATTACAAGAACAACAAATGATATTACTCAAATACAAATGTTAATAGCAATGGGACTTCAAGTTATTATTAAAGCACCTATTTTATCCATTTGGGCTATTATTAAAATATTTGGAAAAAGTTGGGAACTATCAATAGTTGTTATGGTTTCTGTAGCAGTTTTAGTTATTACAATTGCTTTAGTCGTAACGTTAGTGTTGCCTAAATTTAAAGTTATTCAAAAACAAATTGATGGAATAAATAGAGTTGCTGATGAAAGTTTAAGTGGTGTTAAAGTAGTTAGGGCATTTAATGCTGATAAATATCAAGCCAATAAATTTGAAGATGTAAATGACAAATTGACAAAAACTAATTTGTTTACTATGCGAACTTTATCTGTCCTTCAACCTGTTTTAAATTTAGTTATGAGTGGATTGTCGCTTGCTATTTATTATGTAGGTTCTATATTAATAAACAATGCACCATATAGTGAAAGACTTTCTGTTTTAGGCGATGTTGTGTCTTTTTCATCTTATGGTGGTTATGTTGTTATGAGTTTTATTATGCTCTCGATGATTTTTATGATTTTGCCAAGAGCTCAAGTTTCGGCTAAACGTATGAACGAAGTCATTGATGAAGATATAAGCGTTAAGGAAGGAACGAAATCTTTTACGCAAAATAATGGAACCATTGAATTTAAAAATGTATCTTTTAAATATCCAAATGCAGATGAAAATACACTTTTAGATATATCTTTTAAAATAGAAAAAGGTGAAACGCTAGCTATAGTGGGAACTTCTGGCTCGGGTAAATCCACGTTGGTTAATTTAATTGCTAGACTCTATGATGCTACAAGCGGTGAAGTATTGATTGATGGAGAAAATATTAAGGATTATAATTTTGCTTGTCTTTATAGCAAAATCGGATACATACCACAAAAATCTGTTGTGTTTTCAGACACAGTGAAAAATAACATTTGTTTTGGTGAGTCGGAAAAGGAAATAACAGAGGACGATGTTTTAAATGCAATTGATATTGCACAAGCCAAAGAATTTGTTGATAGTATGCCTTTAAAGTATGATAGCGATATCGCACAGGGTGGAATAAATATTTCAGGCGGGCAAAAACAAAGATTATCAATCGCACGTGCTATTGCTAAAAAACCAGAAATTTTAATTTTTGATGATTCATTTTCTGCTTTAGATTTCAAAACAGATAAAAAATTGAGGGATAATTTGGATAATAAACTAAGTGGAACAACTAAAGTGGTTGTTGCAAGTAGAATTGGCACAATTAAAAATGCAGACAAAATTATTGTTCTTGAAGACGGAAAAATTGTGGGGTTTGGTTCACACAATGATTTAATGCAAAATTGTGATATGTATAAAGAAATAGCATTATCTCAACTTTCTATGCAGGAATTAAAAGGTTAGGTAAGGTTATGGCAAAATTCAAAAACATAAAAAAAGAAAAAGCAAAGGATTCTAAAAAAGCATTAAAAAAATTAATAAATTATTGCAAAAAATATTGGTTAATTATAATTATTGCATTAATTTTTGCATCATTAAGTGCGGTTTTTACAATAATAGGTCCAAACAAAATTGGTGAAATTACAGATTTAATCAAATCGGGCATTGCAACTCAAATTGATTTACAAGCCATTTTACAAGTTGCTATATTTTTAGCGGTAATTTATGGTGCTGGAGCTTTATTTGGTTTTTTTCAAAACTACATTATGGCAACAGTTACCCAAAAGATTTCTAAAAAATTAAGAACAAATATAAACGAAAAAATATCAAAAGTACCATTACAGTATTTTACAGACCATAGTTATGGCGAGGTTTTATCTCGCATAACTAATGATGTGGACACAATTGCTCAATCTTTTTCAAACTCGTTGGGCACAATTGTTTCGTCCGTTGTTCAATTGATAGGTTGTGTAATAATGATGTTTGCAACCAACTGGATAATGGCTTCCACTGCAATTTTATCTACCTTTATTGGCATATTGTTAATGGGTGTTTTAATGATAAAATCTCAAAAGTATTTTGATATGCGTCAGAAATACTTAGGTGAATTGAATGGATATATTGAGGAGATGTATCAAGGTCACGATATAATAAAAGTGAGCCACGCAGAAAATCAAGTTGTTACTAAATTTGAAAAAATGAATAACAATGTAAAAAATGCTAACTTTAAATCACAATTTATTTCTGGACTTTTGATGCCACTAATGAATTTTATAGGCAACTTTGGTTTTGTTTGCGTTTGTGTTGTGGGCGCTATACTTATGCTAAATGGCAAGGCTGGGCTTGGGACAATAACTTCCTTTATCATTTATGTTCGCTTGTTTGAAGTACCTTTAAGACAAATTGCTCAAGGAATGACCTATGTTCAATCTGCAGCTGCATCTAGCGAAAGAGTGTTTGAATTCTTTGAAGAAAATGAGATGGAAAATGAAAGCAATAAAAATTTACCTTTTGAAAATTGTCAAGGTGAAGTCGAGTTTAAAAATGTTAAGTTTTATTATCCATCTAATCCTAATAAAGAAATTATCCACAATTTATCTTTCAAAGTAAAACCCGGACAAAAGGTGGCAATTGTAGGACCAACTGGTGCAGGCAAAACAACTATTGTTAATTTGCTTATGAGGTTTTTTGAAATAACTCAAGGAAATATTTACATAGACGGCATAGACACAAAGGAATTAACTAGAGAGCAAGTTCATAGTGCTTTTAGTATGGTTTTACAAGATACGTGGCTGTTTGAAGGGACGTTAAAAGAAAATCTTGTGTTCAATTTGGATAATATTTCACAAGAACAATTAGATAATGTTTGTTTGGCGTGTAACTTAACACATTTTGTAAATTCTTTGCCAAATGGCTTTGATACGCTAATAAGTAATAATAGTGATATTTCAGCTGGACAAAAACAATTAATTACAATTGCTCGAGCAATGTTACAAAATAGTCCTATGTTGATTTTAGATGAAGCAACTTCATCAATTGATACAAGAACTGAAATTCAAGTTCAACAAGCAATGGATTTATTGATGAAAGATAGAACATCTTTTGTTATTGCACATAGGTTATCTACAATTAAAAATGCCGATTTAATTTTGGTGCTAAAAGACGGCGATATTATTGAACAAGGTTCACATAAGGAACTATTAGAGCAAAAAGGATTTTATGCTGAGTTGTATAATAGCCAATTTGAAACTATTTGATGAAAAGTGGTACAAATCGTTGACAAAGCAATGGCTGAATAGTTATACTTTAAAACAAGGATAAAAAATGAAATATTTTGTTAATATTTTTTCATATTATTATTACTACATTTAGATTCAAATTGCTATATGTAGAAGTTTTTTGTGGAAAAAACGAACCAACATAATAGCAATGCTGTTATGTTGGTTTTTTAAGGCGATAACTTACTTAAGGCGATAACTTACTTAAGGCGATAACTTACTTAAGGCGATAACTTACTTAAGGCGATAACTTACTTTTTAGTAAATAACAAAATATATTTGATTATTAGTTTTAAAAAGAGTATCCTAGTTTAAAAATAATATTAATTTAATTCTAGACTAAATCAACAAAGGAGATTTATTTTATGTTTATTAACAATGCTTATGAGCAATTAGAAAAAAGAGGGTTTGTGTTTCAAGCAACACATCCAGAGGAAATTAAAAAGAGATTAAGTGAAGGGCCAATTACTTTTTATATAGGAATTGATCCTACTGCTGATAACTTGCATATTGGACATTTTTTTGGTTTGCAAATGGCAAGAATTCTTCAAGATTGTGGGCATAGATGTATTATTTTAATAGGTGGAGCAACTGCACTTATTGGTGATCCAAGTGGAAAAAAAGATATGCGTAAAATGATGAGTAAGGAAGAAGTTGCGCATAACGCTCAAGAAATTAAAAATTTACTAAAAAAATTTATTGTTTTAGATGGAGAAAATCCAGCAATAATTGTTGATAATTCAGAATGGTTAAAACCAGCAACTTACATTGATTTTTTAAGAGATGTTGGTGTTCATTTTAATGTAAATGAAATGCTTAGCAAAGACTTGTATAAATCAAGATTGCAACAAGGTGGTTTGACATTTATGGAACTTGGTTATACTCTTTTGCAAGCCTATGATTTTGTATATTTGAATGATAAATATAACTGCTTACTTGAAATAGGTGGCTCTGATCAGTGGGGAAACATAACAGCTGGCACAGAACTTTCAAGAAAAATGAATTATTTAGATGGAACGCCTAGACCTCTTATGATGGGTCTTACTTGCCCTTTGCTTACAAATGCTAATGGTGTTAAAATGGGAAAAACTGAAAAAGGCACTTTGTGGGTTTCAAGAGAAAGAACCTCTGCTTTTGAATTTTATCAACACTTTGTTAATTGCCTTGATGCTGATGTTGAAAGATTGCTTCGTTTCTTTACTAAAATTGATGTACAAGAGATAAAACAAATGTGTGAAGAAGACATTGTGAAAGCAAAAAAAATAATGGCTTTTGAAGTTACAAAACTTGTCCATGGCGAAGAAGAAGCTTTAAAGGCAGTGGAAACCGCAAACAATTTATTTTCAAGTGGCAATACTGACTCTGCAAATATGCCAACCGAAACTATAAATGGTCAAGGAAAAATTAATATTTTAGACTTTTTAGCAAGTCTTAGTATTATTTCATCTAAATCTGAAGCAAGAAGACTAATTGAACAAAATGGCATTATGATTAATAACGAGAAAAAATCTAACATAGCTGAAATGATTGATTTAACTCAAAAAGAATTTATTGTAAAAAAAGGCAAAAAAACATTTGTTAAAGTGATTGTAAAATAATACAAAAATTTTTTAAATTACTTTATATGGCAAAAAAACAAAGCAAAACCATTATTTTACACGTTTTTGCTTTGTTTTTTGTTAAAAAACTAAAAATAATTTTATAATTGAAAAACAATATAAAAAAATTAATTGAAAAATATGTTAAAATATTGTAAAATAAAATATCTATTGTAAATTGAAAAAACAAATTTGTTTTAACTATTTCCAGAAATTTTGTAAGTTTATAACCTTTTGGACTTGGCATATGAGATTTATATTGTGCAAAGAAATAAATTAAAATTTTAGTATTTATATATTTACTCATACAAATTTGAAAATAAAACAATAAAAAAGACAGGAGAAATTATATATGTATAGAACATTAACGATTAAGGAATTAGATGAAAGTTATATTGGAAAAACAGTTCAAGTGGCTGGTTGGGTAAAAGTTGTACGTGACCATGGTGGAATTGTTTTTATTGAATTAAGAGATAAATATGGATTTGTTCAATTGACAACTCATAATGACTCTCTTTTAACATCACTTACTCGTGAAAGTGTGATTAGTGTTACGGGTAAAGTGCTTCTTCGCGATGAGGAAAATTTTAATGAAAATGATAGATTGGGAAAATTGGAAATTGAGATTGAAAAATTAGATATTTTATCAAAAGCAAAAAGCAATTTACCATTTGAAGTTGAAGATAGTACAAAAACAAATGAAGAAACTCGTTTAAAATATAGATATCTTGATTTAAGAAATCCAGAAATGCAAGCAAAATTAAAACTCAGAAGTGATGTTTTGTTTGATATGCGTGTTATAATGAGAGATCTTGGTTTTGAAGAAATTCAAACACCAATTTTAACAGTTTCTAGTCCAGAAGGTGCAAGGGATTATCTTGTTCCTAGCAGAGTTCATAAAGGAAAATTTTATGCTCTTCCACAAGCACCTCAACAATTTAAACAATTGCTCATGTGTTCTGGAATGGACAAGTATTTCCAAATTGCTCCTTGTTTTAGAGATGAAGATGCAAGAGCGGACCGTTCACCGGGTGAATTCTATCAATTAGATATGGAAATGAGTTTTGCAACTCAGGAAGATGTTTTTGCAGTTTGTGAAGAGTTACTCTTTAAAATTTTTGATAAATATGGCAAATATAAAATGGAAGACAAACATTTTGTTAGAATTCCATATAAAGAAGCTATGATTAAATATGGAACCGATAAACCTGATTTAAGAAACAAAATTGAAATGGTTTCATTAGATGATGTGTTTAAAAATAGTGCATTTGGCGCTTTTAATGGCAAGGTGATTGAAGGTTTTGCATTAAACACACATAATCAACCAAAAAGTTTTTATGAAAAATTAACTGATGAAATTTTATCTCTTGGCGGGAAGGGTTTGGCTTGGGTTAGAGTTCTTGATGATGGAACTTTAAAAGGACCTATTGTTAAGTTTATTTCAGAGGAAGAATGTGAGAATTTAAAAGCAAAAACAGGTGCAAAAATCGGTGATGATATTTTTGTTATTGCAGATGAAAGTGCATATCAATGCTTTAAACTAGCAAGTACTTTAAGAACAAGAGTAGGCGAAAAATTAGACCTTATTGAAAAAAATGTGTATAAATTTTGTTGGATAGTTGATTTCCCTATGTATGAATTGGATGAGGAAACTGGCAAAATTGGTTTCTGTCATAATCCATTTAGTTTACCACAAGGTGGTTTGGAAGCTTTAAACACAAAAGATCCTTTGTCAATTTTAGCTTATCAATATGACATTGTTGTAAATGGTATAGAATTATCTAGTGGTGCAGTTAGAAACGCAGAAGTACAAACTATGTTAAAAGCGTTTGAAATTGCAGGCTACACAGATGAAGACGTTGAGAAAAAGTTTGGTGCTTTGTACACAGCATTCCAATATGGTGCTCCTCCTCATGCAGGCATTGCTCCGGGGGTTGATAGAATAATAATGCTACTTTTAGATGAACCTAATATCCGTGAAGTTATTGCATTTCCAATGAATTCAAAAGCTCAAGATTTATTAATGGGTGCTCCAGGTGAAGTTACTGAAGCTCAATTAAGAGAAATACACGTTAAAATTAGATAGTGAGGATATATGCAAATTGATATTAAGCATCTTGAAAGATTAAGTAAATTAAAAATTCAAGATGACAAAAAGGAAAAATTTGAAAAAGATTTAGTAAAAATACTTGATTTTGTTGATGAAATAACCACACTTGAACTACCAGATGAAGACAAAAGTAAAGCGGTAACATTAAGTAGTTTAAGAGAAGATGTTGTCAAAACCGATGATGGTTTTGACCCTCTTTTAAATGCTCCAAAACAAAAAGATGGGTGCTATCAAGTGCCACTGGTGGTGGAATAATGGATTATAGTAAAGTTAAAATTTGTGACCTTGTTAAAGGTATAAAAGATAAAACTTTTTCAAGTGAAAGTGTTGTTAAATTTTTTATTGATAAAATTGAAAAAAATAAAGAATATAATGCTGTTATTGAAGTCTTTAGTGATGCGATAGATAAAGCTAAAGAAGTTGATAGCAAAATTCTAAATGGTGAAAAATTAGGACTTTTGGCAGGCGTTCCTGTAATTATTAAGGACAATATTTTGGCAAAAGGTAAAAAGGCAAGTTGTGCAAGTGCATTTTTAAAAGATTTTGTTTCTCCTTATTCTGCAACAATAGTAAAAAAACTTGAAAATGAAGGTGCAATTATTATTGCTAGAGCAAATATGGATGAATTTGCTATGGGTGGAAGTTGTGAGAAAAGTGTATATGGTGCAACATTAAACTCTAAAGATAAAACTAGAGTTGCAGGCGGTTCTTCGGGTGGAAGTGCTGTGTCTGTTGGGCTTGGACTTTGTCCTATAGCTATAGGAACTGACACTGGTGGCTCAATTAGACAACCTAGCTCATTTAATGGTGTGGTTGGTATAAAACCTACCTATGGCACAGTTTCAAGATATGGAATTGTCGCTTTTGCGTCTTCAACAGACCAGGCTGGTCCAATTACCCGCACAATTGAGGACAATGAATACGTTTTGGAAATTCTTGCAGGTAAAGACGAAAATGACCAAACATCTATTGAAAATGATTTAGGCGAGAAATTAATTAAAGATAAATACACAATTGGTCTTTGCAAAGAATTGATGGATAAAATAAAACAATTGCCACAATATGCTTGTTTTAATAAAACTATTGAAAGTTTAAAACAAAATGGCTTTGATGTAAAAGAAGTGAGTGTGCCTCACATAGCAAATAGTTTAGCGTGCTATTATATTTTATCACCAGCGGAAGCAACAAGCAATTTGGCGAGGTTTGATGGTGTAAAATATACAAGTAGAAGCAAAGAAGCTACAACATTAGAGGAAATTTACGTAAAAAGCAGAAGCGAAGGCTTTGGCGATGAAGTTAAACGTAGAATTATGCTTGGAAACTTTGTTTTATCAAGCGGTTATTTTGATGCTTATTATAAAAGAGCAAAAAAATTGCAAGTTTTATTAAAAAAAGAATTTGAAAGTGCTTTTTCTTATTGTGATGTGATAATCACACCAACCACACCAGGCAAAGCCTTTAAATTAGGGGAAAAATCTTTAGACCCTGTTAGTATGTATTTAGAAGACCTTTTCACCGTTCCCGCTTCAATTGTAGGCATACCAGCATTAAGCGTACCATATGGAAAAGATGAAGATAGCAATATGCCTTTAGGTTTACAATTAATGGGTAAAAACAATTCAGAAAAAGTATTATACGATGTTGCGAAGTATGTTTTTAAGGAGGAAATTTATGGAATATGATGTAGTAATCGGTCTTGAGATTCACGCTGAATTAAAAACAAACACAAAGGTATTTTGTTCTTGCAAAAATGAGTTTGGAGCAGGACACAACAAAAACACTTGCCCAGTTTGTACAGGTATGCCCGGTGCTTTGCCAATTATAAATAAAAGAGCAGTTGAATTGTGCATAAAAGCAGGTTTGTGCTTTGGTTGTCAAATAAATGAGTATGCGGTTATGGAAAGAAAAAATTATTTCTATCCCGACCTTTCAAAAGCATATCAAATTTCTCAATTGGTTTATCCAATTTGTTTAAATGGTGGAATTACACTTGAAAATGGTGAGTTTAAGGCATTAAATAGAATTCATTTGGAAGAAGATGCTGGAAAACTAAACCACATTTCAAGAGCGGTTGGAACTTTAGTTGACTACAACAGAGGTGGTACACCTCTTATTGAAATAGTTACAGAACCAGTTTTTCATTCAGCAGAAGAAGTTGACGAGTTTTTGAAAAAAATTCGTGAAGCATTGATATTTGCTGATATTGCAAATTGTAAAATGGAACAAGGTGGAATGAGATGTGATGTAAACCTTTCATTAAAGCCACAAGGAAGCGATAAACTAGGCACCAGAACAGAAATGAAAAATTTAAACTCATTTAAAAGTGTGTTTAGAGCAATAAATTATGAAATAGAACGTCAAAAAGAAGTTTTAGAAAATAGAGGAGTCGTTTTACAAGAAACAAGGAAGTGGGATGATAACTTAGGCGAAAATTTCACAATGCGTTCAAAGGAAGAAGCACAGGATTATAGATATTTCCCAGACCCAGATATTTTGCCAATGATAATAACAAGAGAGGATATTGAAAAGGTAAAAGCAGAAATCCCAACTCTTCCTCAAACAAGAAGAAACACATATATAAACGACTATCAAATATCAAAGCCTGACGCATTAATTTTAACTTCAAGCAAATATATTTCAGATTATTTTGAAAATTGTGTTAAAATTTATAATAATCCTAAAAAAATTAGCAACTGGATAGTGACAGATGTATTAAGAATTGTTAAAGATGGTGAAGATTTAACTTTCCCAATAAATGAAAAAGACTTAACAACGATTATACAAATGGTTGAAGACAAAAAACTCACAAAATCAAACGGATTAATTGTAATGGAAAAAGTTATTTCTTCCAATAAAAATCCAGAGCAAATTGCAAAAGAAATGAACTTAATTTCTAGCATTACCGAAGAACAAATTGCAAAAATATTAGAACAATTCAAACTAGAAAATCCAAAAGCGGTTCAGGATTTAAAAACAGACCCAAAAGTTATTAGTTTTATCATTGGTTATGTAATGAAAAATACTCAAGGTAAAGCAAATGGTGCAATTGTAAAGCAATTGGTTGATAAAATGTTTAATTGATAAAAGACATCGAAACTTCAACAAAAGTTGAAGTTTAGGGCTTACATAAACGTAAGCCCTTTTTGTTAAACAAAAACGATGTCTTTTGTTAGGTCAACTTTAAAGGCGGTTGTATTTTAATTCTATCGGACAGATGCGTTTAATTTAAAATAAATTTTTAATGTTACCAAAAAATTACATAAAATAAAACACAAAATCGAGCAAAATTTACTCAATTTTGTGTTTTTTTAACATATTCTTGCTTGGTTTTAGCAAATTTATAATTTAAAAGCACTAATCAAATAGTTCATTGTATCAAACTATAATAATTAAAAATTTGACCATTTGTAAAGTTTTTCAAACTGCAACACTATTTCTCTAAATCTTGTGCTTGATATTTTTCAATTTGATTGTTTTGAATAGGGGAGAGCATAGTTCTATCTTTAATGTATTTTTCACTGGCATTGAACAAATTATTCAATTCGTTATTCAATAAAACTTTACTTGTTTTATAATCTTCTTCATAAATTGATAATTCTTCACTCTTATTGCTTTTAGCTTCTTCTAATCCATTTTTAGAACTTTCTTCAGCAATGTATGCGTTTTGATAATTAACACAAGATTGGAAGAAATCTTTTTCACTATTTCCTAAATCGTTGCAATATTCTGAATTAGTAAACATAGAAATTGAATCGTTAACTTTAGTTACCAAATTAGAATATTCATCAATGCTTTTAGGAGGTATAGATGTTGCACTTTTTAAAGTTTGATGCACAAATTTACTTTTTTCAAGCATTTCTTGTTGCTTTTCGGCAGGTGTTTGTGTACGTTTTGGGTTTTTTGTAATTTCTTTGTTTTTTTCTTCAAATTTTTCTTCACTCAAATCTTGGTCAAGTGAAGGCATTATTTCTTCTTTGTTTAATTCTTCATTGGTATTTGTTGCTTTTTTAACGTCTTTTTTGATTTCTTCAACTATTTTAATATCTGATTTCTTCTCGTTAGATTTTATTTTTTTGCTTTCTTTTGAAGCATTTGGTGAATTTAGAGTGTTAATTTTATTTTGTAGGTTTTCTATTTTTCTTTCATTTTTTAATTTTTTATCTTTTGATATGTCAGATTTATTCTTATCAATCAATTTATCAATTTTTTTCTCTAATTTATTGATTTTTTGTTTTGTTTTTTCTTCTTTTGATAATTTTTCTTTCTTTACATCGTCATAAGCGATTGAAATAGTAGCACCACTTGCACTTAACAATGCCATAAAGAAAAACAAGAACCAAGCAATAGGTGATAAAAATACGCCTGAAATCAAACCAACGCCTATAAATGCTGCTGCAACACCAAATATAGAAGAAGTTATGGTTGCAGTTTTCTTTTCGGGTTTTTTATCTTCTTTTTTATCTTCTTTTTTATCGCTGGTGGTTTTTCCGTCAACAGATTTTGAGTCATTTTTTTCATCAACTTTATCTGCTTTGCTATTGTTGCCAATGCTTGCTTTCTCAGATTCTTTTGCTGTTACGTTGCTTGAATCGCTTACATTTTCTTTTGCTTTTGCTGTACCATTGTTGTTATCATCTTCAGAAGTGTTTGAAACTACCTTTCCATTATTATTTTCTGGAGTTAGGTTTGTTGTGTTTATTGATTTCTTTTTGTTATCATCATAAAACATTTCTTCTTTTATATAGTCTTTTTTTTCACCTTCTTGTACAGTTACAGCGTTTTTTGTTGATTTGTTTATAACTTTCGTTAAGTCTGATTGTTTTCTAACCATTTTGTATCCTATCTCATTTTTATCATAATCTTCTTTTGTTTTAAACTTTGTTTCTGTGTTACCATTTAAAAACTTAGCAACTTCCAACAGTTCGTTTTCTGGAAGTTCAAAAGCAATTCCTGAAACTTGTTTTCCACCCATTCCAATATTTTTTCCAGTTGTAAAACCTAAAATAGACTGGTCGCCATTTTTATAAAAATGTTGGTCATTTATGTTAATTGGAATTAATTTTTTGCCTCTTCCAATAAACAATTTGTTGTTAAATTTGATTAAGTTTAATAATTTATTAGAAGATTTAAAAGTGTCAACACCTAAGTTGTTATTTTCTAAAACGTCAAACATTTGGAAGGGAAAGCCATTAACATCTAATTTTTCATTTTGAATATCACTAAATAATGTTGCTGGAAGAATGATATTAAGTGGTTTATCAAATTTTTTTATAGGCACAAAATCAGAACCTTTTTTTGTTTCAAGGTTATTTGCAGAGATTTTATAAACAACATCAGAACCCTCAAAAGTAAATGTTATATTTTCCTCGTAATCCATTTTAACATTTTTTATTTTAATTAAAGCAATGCCTTTTTCTTTTGTTATTGCACTAAAATCGCTGTTTGAGTTGTCAAGTGCCAATTCATTTGCCTCTAAGTCCAAAAAGAAAGGGCAATTTCCATCTTTGTCTAAAAAACTTATTTTGTGATTGTCCGCAGAATTTTCAGAAAAAGACACCTCTTGTTGTCCAAGTGTTTGGGCGTTATTATCTAAACATTTTATTTTAAAACTTTGCATAAAACCAAAACCTCCAAATTAGTTGTTTATAGTATACTATAAAAGATGTTTTTTGTCAACATTGACCTTATTTAATTTTTTGACGATGTTTTGTTTAAAAATACACTAATTAAATTAATATTTAATTGACTTTTTGTGAACAATAAAGTTATACTAAAAATGAATTATTGAAAAAATTGTTGTAATAAAATTTATTTTAATTTTTAAAGATTAATTTAAAATTAAAAAATAATTAAATTTTATTTTCAATAAATTGATAAATACTTATTATTTAAAATTATTAGGAGCATTTTTTATGAAAAGATTTTTTGCTATTTTTGGAATATGCTTTGCATCAATAATTGTGGTTGTTGGTGCAGTTTTTGGGATTAAGTTTTTAAAAGGTGATTTTAATCCAAAAATAATTAATCCTGAAAGCATAACGTTTGAATATGAGGAGTACGAAGTGGTGGGTGATTTTAAAATTAAAATAACCACCGAAACTGAAGATGTTACCGCAACAACAATTACTCTTTCATTTGAAAAAGGCACAACTTTTAATACATACGGGAAAGATTATATTACCGATGGCGTTATAATTATACCAAAAAAAGCACAATTGAATGTTCCTTTTGATGTAAAACTCTTCTTAACCAAGGACCAAGAAACGGAAGGGAATGACTGGATAAAAGGTGGTATTTCAAACATAGTTGCAACTTCAGAAAGTTTGGCAACGGTTTATGATAAAGCAACAGTATATGTTGATGTTCCTGTTTATAAAACTGAATTGGTTTTGTTAAATGGCAACACTGAAAACATTGGTGATGGCAAACTTACCTTTTTAGATTCATTTAAATCAGTTGAAAATTCTCAACTTGCAAAAACAACAAAAGAAGATTTAAAGTTAAGTTTAGGTGACACGTTTTATATAGGCTTAAAATATTACCCAGCAAGGAGTGCATATAAATATTCAAAAATTTCTTCAACCAATTTATTTGTTGAATATTATGACCAAATAATAGCAAAAATGTCAGAATTAAATTTAGATTATTCTTCACAAATTAATTTATTAAATAATTTATTTGAAAAAAATAATTTAAATTTTCAAGAAATTATTAATGCATATTTGCAAATTATAAATCTTTCAAGCACAAATGCAGACTTAACTCAATTTACAAGTTTTTTAAACACATTAAACACTGAATTTACAAACAATTTAAAATACTATACGTTTGAAGAAGAAACATCATACTTAAACAAACTTGATAGAGTTCCGGGAACAAACATTTATAAACTTCAAGTAAAAACGGATGACAATTGGGTAAGTGGCAAAGTTGATGCAAGTTTGTATTCTTATACATTCTTCAATTCACAAATTGAAAACGAAACAAAACAAGCGTCAACATCAACCGACCTTTTGGTTGTACTTGAAAATCTTCATAACCAACAAGGAAATTTATTAGCAGATAAAAAAGTGGATAAAGGAAACTTAACTTTCTCTGTTGAAAATGTAGATGTAAATCAAATTGACGCAAAAGGCACAATCAATAGTTTTTATACAAACTCAGTTCACACCATTTATGCTTTGAAAGACGGAACAAACTCTGACACTACTTCTTACTTAAAAATTGACTTAAAAAACAATGCAAGTAGTGTTAACTTGCAAAACAGAATTTTTAAATTAGGATTAAGGTTCGAAAAAAACACAAACGTAAACAATTGGGAAGATGCTACTGAAATTGAATTTGTAGATAAAGATAATTATAAAACTGTCGAATATGCTGGTAAAACGTATTATTTCCCGGTAGGTTCTTCTGATAATTATAACAACGCATATTGGCAAATTTATTCAAACTCATTTGTCACAAACAACTTGCGTGCGGTTTTAGTTTATTTCAAAACCACAAGTGGAAAAATAACAGACGAAAACATTGTACAAACTGACATCTCATTAACTTTCACATTAAAAGACGCAACTGCAAATGAAGAAGTTGTTTCTTGGAACAATTTAAATGCTTTGCAATTAGGAATTGTTAATTTGGAAGGCATAATTGATATGAATGGAACAATTAAAGAGAATGAGTCAGAATCTTTAAAAAATTACACTTACAACAAAGAGATTGACTTAACAAAATTAATCAACATTCCAACTGACAATAAATTCCAAACATATAAATTTTTCTTGTACACAGATGACACAAAGAATAGTTCAATTTCCACTTATTTCTATACGAATGATGAAGGCAATAATTATTCTTTAAACGGAATAACTAAAAAACTATACGAACTTGATGGCAACATTTTAAAACTTAAAGGTGAAAATATTCCAGATTTTGCAGTAAAAGTAATGTTTGCAACTTTAAAAACTGACGCTCTTGGAAAAGTAGAAAAAGAAAACGGCTTGTATACTTTTATAAAATATTCAGCATCAAAAAATGGTGCAATTGAAAATTTATCCTCTCTTTTAATCGTTTTTACTAGTTCATTTTCTAAAGTTACAGGCAAATTACAAATAAAGGATACAACAAAAGCAGGCGTAGTAGATGAGCAATTAAAACTAGCCCAAAATGCAGAAAATGTTTTGTCATTGCAAATTAATAGCAGCGATGTGACAGACTATGACAAAATTAAAACCGCTACTATTAACGGCTCATTAAAAATTTCAGCAAGAACAGACAAAAACAATGTTACTTCTTATGTTACTTTTACTTACACTGAAAGCACCGATGGTTTGTTGTTTAATATATCAACAACAAATGTAACAACTGATACAAACGTTAGATTCTATTTTGTTTACACAATTGACGGAAATGATTATCTTTTCCCAATTACAATTAAAAATGATAATGAATCTTATTATGTTGCAACCATATTAAAAAACACCGCAAGCACAGCAACTTTTGCTTTTACGGACAGTAACGGCAATGTCGAAGTTTTGCAAGATGCCGATTATATAACAGTTAAAACAACAGAAATAAAAAGTAGTAATATAGTCACTGGCTACAAAAAGGCATATTATTTAAATAACACAAAAATTGAATTAACAATTTCAGATGCAAATGGTTGTTTGTTGGTTAGTATTAAAAATTTCTTAGGAAATGAAGACGCAACCGCACAATGGTTCCTAAAAAGCAATAATTTAAGTGTTGCAACAATACAAGGAGATAAATTTGTAAACTTTATTGGAGCAGGAAATGTTACCATTGACCTATGCCTTGGAACATCAGACCAATACGAAGTAAAAGATAGCATTAGTTTTGCGGTTGAAGATTCTGGTTATGTAACGAAAGTAATAGTTAATGAAAAAAATGTTTTTGAATATAATAATAGCGGTTCTAAATGGACTTTTACAAAACAAATTATTTCTTTAACAAAAACAAAGAATGACGCAGACACAATCAAATTCGATGAACTTTTAAAAATGGACTATACATTGACAGCCCCTAATAGTGATGCTTCTATTTCACTTACTATAAAACCGGCAAACGAGGACACCGTTACAAAAATTAATGCAATTTTCACTAAAGGCAACACAATCGACATCAACAGTGGTTTGACCTTCCTTACTTTAAACAAAAACCTTGCGGAGTCAGTTAGCCTTGACCTTCTTTATGTAAATTATGATTTAGGCATAACTCAACCAGTTACTTTAATATTAAATCCTGTTGTTAGTGTTGACGACTTGACTGTAACGCGTAGTGACTCAAGCATTACAGAACCCCTTACAATGTCAAATGGAAAATACAATATTTATGCGGGATTAACATACACAGTTTCATTTAAAATTATTAAACCTACTAGTGACAATGGCGACATCTATTATAGAAAAGACAAAAATGGAACATGTAGTGTAGGTACTGCTAAAACAAATGACGAATATTCATTTACCTTTTCTTTTGATGACTGGACGGCGGACACATCTCATAGCATAACATTAACAAATGTAGCATTAGAAAAAGACGCAAACCCTGGCATTGGTGATTTAAACAACATTTTGCAATTTAAGGTTTTAAACAACATAACAGTAAAATCAGAAACCATAACAAAAAATCTTGAAGGCAACACTCTAAACGTGAGTTTAGGTGACATTTTAACAAGAAATGAGGGTAAGTTAGAAAGCTATCCTATTTTAGGCGACTTATCAATTGATTTAGGAAGTCCAACAGTTTATGCAGCTGATAATGGAACAATTGCAACAAATGAAATTTCACATGATAATACTAATACAACAATAAAATTCACTTTCAATTCTTTCACAAACGAACTTACAATCAAGTTTAAAATTTTGATTGGTGAAAAAGATAGTCAAACCAAAGTTATTCTTGGTGGAACAAATGCTTACATAACAATTAAAGTTTTGCCTCAAGACTTGGCAAATAGCGATAACAGATTCACAATTTACAACGGCGAAAAAGCAATTGTAGTAACAAATGGGGAAGAACTTAAAGATAGCAATAATAATGGCATTTCAATAGAGGATTTCTTTAAAGCATTGTTTACTGATTCTTCTTCGGGGGCAGGCACTGGCTCTGGCACAAGTACAGCAACCGCTAATGAAATTACAGTAAAGATTACAAACAAAAAAGGAGAGGATACTTCACTCTTTAAAAGTACTTATACAAATACTGTTGAAAACATAACAAAAATAATTCAAACAACCAATGACTTATTCACAAACACAAATTGTTACGTTTCAGTAACTCAAACAGTAAATGAAAAACATATAACCAATCAATATTTAATTGTTATAAGTAAACTTAAATTTCCTTTTGTAAATTTTATTGATAAAAGCAGTCAAAATGCTGACCCAAATGCCCAAACAACTTTATCTTACAAAAATTTGGATATTTACAAACTTTTTGTAAACACTTCAAATTTAGTAGAATATTACAAAGAAGCGGGAATTGCATACTTTACACCTACCATAAATGAAGAAACACAAAACAGCACCCTAACCTTGGTAGATTATAATGCAACAACCAACACAACAATGCCTTATGTTGCAACAACATCAAGTGAGGACTCAATCACAAACCAAGCAAATTTTGCTGATGGTTACACTGTTACTTTAAAAGACGGCTCTTCAGCAAAAGGTTATGCAACAATTGAAGCGGGTAAAAAGGATACATCTGCCACAGAAAACAGCAATTTAACACTTACAACTTATCCAGTAGGAGCGGAAACTTATTTAATTGTTTATGTTCAACTTACTTCCTCAGCAAAAAATTCATACAGTTCAATTCCAATTGTAGTAAAATTAGAAGCAACACAAACGGTTAAAGTAGCATATCCAAACAGCAATAATGGTGAACTTCCAAAATCAGACATTGACAATTATGGCAGTGACGCCTACGACCAAAACTGGTTAAATAGAAGTTACACACCTTTTGAAAATCCGAATATGGAGTATTTAGCATTTGACTCACTTTCTGGCACTGCAACATTAAACCTATTGGGCACAAAATTGCAACGTTTGTTTGTTTATAATGGCGCCAATCTAAATGCTGACTTCGAAACAAAAAACTACACAATTGAACCAATAAAAGTTGTTGTAAACATAAGCGGAACTTGGGCGGAAATTGACAAAAACAACTTTTCGAATTATGTAACGATTTCTTCAAAAAGTAGTGCCACAACCAATGATAAAATAACTGACATTTATGTTAAAATAAATAAAAATGTAGCCGACATTGTAAGAGTAAAATTAAAAGTTTTAACCAACACTGGTGCAACAAATTATTACTATATTTCCGCTGGAGAAATTGAAAATTTGACATTAATGAAACAATCAAACTCTATAGTTTCATCAGTTGGAACAGTTGATTCTTGCACAGTTAAATCAAATGACGTCATAATTATTGGCGGAGATAATACAAACAATGATTCATTTAAATATTTCTATTATTTATCTAACACATTATACAACAATAAATTATACTTCAGAGTTTTAGATACAAACGGCAATGTGGCGAAAGCGACTACTACAAATAATAATGTACAAACAATTGACATATATGACTCAACTGAAATTAAAAAAGGTACAATTGAGGTAGACTCCAAAAAAATAACCTTGGGAGTTTTCCCAACAGGTGCAACTTTCACCATTGAAATTTACACACAATATGGCATTTGTGCCACTGTAACTGTTACCGTTGAACCAGCATACACATTTGAAGTAAATGATTCAATAACAAACTTTTATTCAGGAACAACCTATGGTGTTGGGGAGTCATCAAATTCGGATAATGCAATTGTTTATAGTTATGATACAAGTCTAATTGATACCCTTAAAGGCTATAAAGTATCTGTTTCAAAACCAGAAGATTTTGCGGTAGATAACTATACTGTAAATGATGAAAGTAACCAAATAATTTTCAGTCACTTAACACAAGGTCAAAATAATGCAATTTTTGATTTAAAATTAACAATAACATTGACTAAAGGGGAAGACGAAAACCTTTCATTCACAATCACTTTTAAAAATTTTGAAATTAAACAAAGAATTGTAGCGTTAACTGAGGATGTTATAGGCTTAAATGTTACTGAAAGTGGCGGGGAAATTAATTTAGCAAATGTTAAAGATTCTAATGGTCAAGATTATAGTGATTTCTTTAAAAATTTATTCATAGACAAAAAAGATGCAGATTTAACCACAACTGGCAATTTTGCTACAACTAACTTTACAGATTTATCATACTTTGTAAAACTTGGCACAAATGAATGGCAACAATGGAAAGAAGAAAATAATAAACTTTCAATTGGCACAATCACGTCAACATCTAGTTATCAAATAACTTTTGCAATTGCAAAAAATGATCAAAACACAAGTACTCAATCATCTGTTACAACTTTGGACGAAACAAACATAATTGCTTCAAAATCAATCAACATTAGCGTTTCCCCAGAGTACACAGTGACACTCAATTATCCAACCGTAAACGGTGAATTTACTAGCAAGGAATTTGTCCAAGTTGGAGGTTCTATTAATTTTGATAGTACAACTTTTGAAAACAAAAAAAGAATTGTAGTTGAAAAAACAGCAGATTCTCAAGCAACAGGCTCGGGTATTACTAGCTCAAACGTTACAACTTATAATATTTATTATAATAAGGAAAAAATCAATAATCCTTACACATTCCAAAACACAGGCACATACTCCTTCGATATAAGAGTAAATGATGTTACTTACGCAACCTATGTTGTTGAAGTAACAACTAATTCTCCAATTGCTTTTATCCAAAACACAACCACAATTTATGCTGGCGTTGGTGACAACGATGTGTTTGGCGTGTTTGACATTGTGGTAACACTCCCAACCATTGAAAATGCCCCTGACCAAGTTACTCTTATGTATGGAAAAGAAAGCGATGCATATAAAACCAAGCTTGTTGAAAATGTTTACTACAGAACTGGCGAAAAAATTAGAACGACACTTGGCTTAGACGAATACGCTAATTTTAAAAATGGTATATATGAAGTGTATGTTCAAACTGGAACAAGCAATTCACCTATTTATACAAAATGTGATTTTACTGATTCAACTCGTTGCACTTTAACATATAATGGTGTAGAAATTGCCAAAGAATATTATGGAAACATATTAAAAGATGTTAACTTATCAGAAAATGAAATAACTTCTTTAGCGGGAACAATAATAGAACAAGAAATTAGTTCAAATTCTTCAAACATCGCAAGTTCAACAAAATGGACAGCAAATTTAACATATAAATATGACCTAAATTTTGGTGAATTTGTTGATCAAAATGGCGAATTTGTTGAAAGCAAAATGCCAACACTTAATGCAAATGAAAAAGAAAGCGGTCGCTCATTTGTGGAATTGTTTAATGTTTCAGATAATTTAGGAAACAAATTCTGGTTAAATAATGTTGGTGATAAAACATTCTCTTTAACTTTAGGCTCTTACACTTCAAATTTGCCACCGATGAGAATTGACCCAGTTAAAAAAGACGACATAATTTATGACTATATGTTAAAGCCACTTGGCGGTGCTTACAATGAAACAAATGTTGGAAATAACAAGCATACAGAAGTGACAATAACAGTTATGTATGATAAATTAAAGGTGGAATTAAAAGTTAAAATTGTATCAGATATAATTTATGAACTTTACAACAATGACGGAACTTCCACTCCAAACAGTGAAACCAACCCACTTAAACTTACTTACTCTGGTGAGGATACTTCATTTACGCTAACAAGCCTTAACCAAACAAAATACATTTATGCATATGGCAAGTATTCAAGCCAACCAACAAACCAAGTGCAAAACTGGAACGCTCCAGCAGTAAATGGTGATAGTTCTTTCATAGTTGTTAGCAAAGATACCAACACCAACGCGATAATTATTAAATTAAACAAAGCATCCTTTGGTAATAAAAATTTAACATTGACTTTTACTGACCCATATGGCTTAAGTTTTAATTATTACATTGAACTAATAGCGGAAGTAGATATTGTTTCAATCGTTGTTGATAATAAACAAATATATGAAGACGAAAGCATTGACATATACAACAAAAACATACCAAACAACTCATCTGAAGGCATTGCAATTTCATTGACAAATAGTAATGGTGCAATTGACACAACAACTGGATTTGCTATAACATCACTAGAATTCAAAATTGACGGAACATATTATGCTTATAATAATAGCACAATTACTGACAAAGTCACGGTTTCATATAGTGATGCAACAATCATCCTTGGCTTCTTGAATGAAACAGAATGGAGTGGGGCAAACAACAAAACATACCGACTTCGTATAAAAATCAAGGCGAAAGTAGACGATGCAACAGAAGAATACGCTTTTGAAGTTGATTTAACAATTTACAAAAGATATAGTTTGGAAATGCAACCTCAAAACGTGTTTGTGAGAGATAACACATCAATTGACCTTGCTCATTTTGTTGATGTTTATGATTATAAGCAACAAGCATATCTTGGCAGACCAACCCTTACTCAATATGAAAAAGTATCAGCAGTAGTTGATTTGAATAAAATTGCTGTGAATGAAAATTATGATTCATTGCAAGCATTTGCTGAAGCACAATTGGAAATTATCAACAATACAAGCAAAACTGATGATGAAAAAAATGCCGCTTGGGAAGCTTTAAGTGAATATGGCTTATTTATGAGTAAACCACTAGGCGAAGATGAAAAAGACTACACCTTGACTCATCTTGGAATTGCATTGCAAATTAATGCAGTTAAAAAATCTGACGGCATTACACAATCTCAAATTGCTCAATATGAAGTTGTGAAAACTACTAGTAATAGCACTACTATTTCTTATACAATTAAACCTTTGGTAACTTTAGGTGCAAATGATTCTTTATTTGGTGCAGGCGTAACAAATCAAGATTATTACTTTGAATTCCAAATGTATAACCTAAACAGTTCCTCAGCTGTTTCAACAGGCAAAATTGCAACAACAAAAGCTAGCGATGTGAATACAACAGAAGGGAATTGTCCAGTTGCAGCTAAAACTGGAAACATATATCACTTGCAAATTACAAACAGTAAAAATGTCAATGAAATATATGTCGCATTAAATGTGTCTGGGGAAAGTAGTCCTGTATTATTTAAAATTTCTGATAAGAAATACGATGACTATTTAGATAAATATTCATATAAAGTTGGTGGTGAGAATAAGGAAATAGATTTTATAGACAAAACAATCGAACTTTTCACAGGTAAAATCAATGGAACTACATATGTAAATGGTTTAAGTGGCGATGATGTTAAAAAGTCAAAAAACATTAAACTCCTTGCTTATAAAAAGGATAGCTTTTACACTCGATCAACTGACTTTAAACCGCTTTTAGATGCTGAAGGTACTTTTGGATCAGATGATAAATATAACATAATGTACCAAGAAATCACTGAAAACTTAAAAGTATGGTATGCTGAATATGATGGAAAAGATACGGTTGATAATAATGTAGCAACTTCCCAAAATGAAACAAAAAAATATGCCTTTGAAACCGCAAACAACCAAAAATTAAATGTAACAACAAAATTTACAGGTGTGGATACATCCGATGCCTACACAGGCACAATGCATTATTGTTATGTGACAGGCTTGGTAGGAGCTGATGGAAAAATTTCTAGCGAAAAATCAATTGAATTAAAAGACTGGTCACAAGGCTTCAAATTGGTTGCTGGTGTTGGAATTTCAAGCATTTTGGCAAGTGCAGAAGACAAAACTTTTGCAGGAAACGTAATACCAGTTGTCAAAATTGTTACAGCTGATAACGTTTCAGAATACTATTCGGGTAAAATTACTTTTGAAAAAGGAAATGTTTACTCTTCAAGTGGAAGTAACCCAGGTTCAAACGCTATGGTTACAATTGAAGAAGAAACTGGAGCAATTACATTAACTTCAGCTTTCATTCCAGACCAATATTACATTTCAATCAAAGTAAACTGCACATATGGTGCAAGTTATGATTCAACAACGAAAAAAGCTACTTACAAAAAAATAACAATTGGAACAATTTACGTTTCATTTGTAAATGTTACAGGCGTTTCAGGAAAAAACTTGACTGTTTCTAGCGACAAAAACACTTACACAATGGATATTACAAACTTTGTTCCAACTGAAACAAGTCCTCAAACTGCTTCAAATAGTTTAGCTAAAACCGACAACAAACTTGCTTTATTTGATTTAAACTCTTCAAATAAAGCAACGTTGCTTGCCGAGTCAAAAAGCGTATTATCAAATTTATTAACGAGTGAACAAAAAAATGAAACTAGTAATGATTCAATTGCTTTAACAGCAGATGAAACTAGCTCAACTTCAAACATTACACTTTCGGACATCTCTTTAGGCTCAGCTAAAATAACCAACTATAACTACGAAAACGGCAAACACACAATCACAATTGACAACACGAATAATGAATTGATAATTGGAGAAATGTATTTGTTGAAAGTTAAAAACAAATCAGCTTACATAACATTTGGAAAAGTAGAAACTCTTAATGCAGTAGCGGTGAGTGAAACAGGTGAATCGAGTGGAACAACCAAGAAATTATACACAATCGACATTAAAGATTATGTTCCACTTGTACCAACAAGTGAAGGAAGTGAAACACTTACGTTTGAAAATTTAAGTAAGACTGATATAACATTAGGCTCAAAAGAGGCAACAAATTATAAAGTGGTAGATACAACAATAAACGAAACAACAACTAAAACACCTACAATAACAATTGATAATTCTGATAATG